>CAKSGG010000023.1 GCA_934454215.1 uncultured Clostridia bacterium | reverse complement strand
AAAGACGCTGCCGTATACTGCAAGGATAACAGTAAGCTTGTAAATGCAAGCTATACATATATTGACGTAAATTCGCCGAGAATGCACTACAGCGGTCAATGGTCAACTTATACGAAAGAGCATCCGTTTAAGGATACGTCAAGCGGAGTGTCAATAAACGATAAGCATTATATATATCCGTATTTTACAAACGGAATAAAGCAGTCTTTAAATCAAGCGTCGGCTTTCGGATTTATGACAAAGGCTGAGGCGTTTTGTCTGAATTTCCCGTCTGCGTCGGCAGGCTTAAGTGCAAAGGTATATATAGATATGGCTGAAAGAGGCACTGTAAGCTGCTATTCGTCAATACACGGAATGAATTATACGGGAGAATATGTAGGACTTCCGAATGACGGAAAGGAACATAAAGTAATAGTTGTTGTTGATAAGGCGACCGATTCAAATTATGTATTCAGATTCGGAGGCATAATAGAGAGGTTTGCAAAATAAAAGGAATGGAGTAGCATATGAATGTTTTAAAAAGAGCCTCGGCTTTGATTTTAGCACTGGGAACATTATGTTCGCAGTGCGTATATGCGGATTTTGTCGACAGTACAAGCTATGATAAGGACACGGGTGTTTTTACGGTAAGCGGCGAGTCAGACAGAATGGTTAATGTTTCGCTTTTAAAGGCAGGCTTGGGTATGGACAGTCTTAAAAACGTATCGAATGAAAATAATCCGTTTTTAAGTATTGATACTGCTCATGCACAGAACGGAAAATACACATCAAATTTTAAAAAGCCTTTGGAAAGCGGAAAAAATTATATGCTTATAGTGAGTAACGGTGAGCAAAAATATACTGAGGTTGTAGGCGATTCGCATAAAATATACGTGAGCAATACGAAAAGCTCGGATAATTATGCCGGTACGGAAGAACGCCCCGTAAAAACAGTGGAAAAAGCGGCGCAGCTTGCAAAAGAATATAAAGCCGAAAATCCTTTTGGCAACATTGAAATTATTATCAGAGGCGGAACGTATACGCTTTCAACGCCGATAGTTTTAAATTCGGATAATTCGGGAAGTGAAACGTGCAGAATTACATATCGTGCCGCAGACGGAGAAAAAGTTGTATTTTCGGGAGCGTCCAAACTGTCAAATTATAAATTCACAAGCGTTACGGACAGCGCAGTGCTAAATAAGATACCTGACGCCGCAAGAGAAAATGTGAGAGTTTTTGACCTTAATGCAAACGGGATAAATGCAGGCAAAATAAAATTTCAGCTTAACCCGAGTACACTGGATTTGGTTCCGCCCGAATTGTATTTTAACGGTAAAAAGCAAAGTATTGCACAATGGCCAAACAGCGGATATAAGAACTTTGATTCAATATCGGAGGATAAGTTAAGCTTTATCGTTCCCGAAGATAAATTACATAAATGGCAGAATGAAACCGATGCCTATATACGCGGCTATATCGAAGAAATGTACTACAGACAATCCGCAAGTCTGACGTTTGATGAAAGCAAAACAATGATTAAATTACCGAAAATCAAAGAGCTCAAAGACGGAGGCAAGTATGAAATCGTAAACGCTTTAAGCGAACTTGATATGCCGGGCGAATGGTATGCCGACAGTGAAAACGGAAAACTGTATTTTTACCCGCCCAACAATATAAAATCGTCGGATACGATAGAATTGTCAACATATAATAACAGCTTTATCAAGATTGACGGAGCAAAATATATCACAATAAAGGATATTTGCTTTGAAAAATCAAATGTACCGGCTGCATATCAGGCTGATGCGAGCAATCCGGCAATATCCGCAAGGAATGCGGACAAGGTTATAATAGATGGAGTAACTGTCAGAAATTGTGCGGGAGGAGGAATTTTGCTTTCGGGCAGTAATTCGGAAATAAAGAATTGTACCGTATATAATATGGGCGGAAAAGGAATAATGCTGAGCGGAGGAGATGTTCAAAAGCTTATTTCGGGGGGCAACCGTGCGTCGCATAACTATACATATAATCTTTGCGAATATCGTTCGCCTCATGCTACAAGCAATTCGCTGAGAGGAGTGGGCAACGTTATGAAAAATAATGTATTCCACCGTTCGGACGGTTCGCTGCTCGGATATTCGGGAACAGAATGTAAGATTTTAAATAATGAGTTTTATAACGGAACTATAGAAATTAAGGATTCGGGACTTGTTTACAGTGGTGCCAGCTTTATAGACTACGGAAATGAAATTATGTATAATTATTTCCATGATATGAATGTTCCGAACGATAATTTCCCGAATGATACTCCTTTAAACAATTCGCTGTACTGGGATAATCTGCTGAGCGGACAGACGGCAAAATACAATATAATAAAGGCAGGAAAAGGAATACAGAGAAGTTTTCTTGACTCGGGATGCGACAATACATTTGAAAGCAATACGGTCATAGACGGCGATGCGGTGCTGTTTGCCGATTGGACATCATATTACTGGGGAATAGGAGGAGAAAAATATACTCTTCACCCTATAGCAGAAAGACCGTATCAAACGATTCTGACGGTTGACCACGCAAACTCTCCGTGGATTGACAAATATCCTCAGGTAAACAGATTATATAACGAGCTTACTCTCGAAACGGATTCGGCAGGAAATGTAACAAAATACGGATTGTTCTATCCTGAAAATAATGTAACCCGAAATAATTTTATGGTTAATACAAATTCAGAGATTCATACAGGAGTAACAAAGCATAACGGAACAAATGAGGGCAATATTATTTTCGGTGAAATGTATAAAGACCCGTATGACAAAACGGGAATTTATGACAATGCCATGCAGGATAATACTGTCAATGAGAGATTGGACGATTCACAGAAAAAGAGTATTTTTGTTGACTATGATAATCAGGATTACAGAGTAACCTCGCAGGCAAAGCAAAAATACAATATTCCCGATGAAATACTGTCGGAGGATAACTTTGACATAAACGATATAGGAACGGAAAGAGAATTGACGGACACCGAATTTTCACTGATATATCCAAAGACCGATGCGGTGGAAAATACAAGTACAGCGCTCAAATGGGAGCAGTCGGATTTCTCGGATAAATACAGATATGTCGTTGCAAGGGATAAAAACCTTTCGGACATTGTCAAAGAAGGAGAAACGTTTGAGGAAACTGTTGATATAACGGGACTTGATAAAAATACGACATACTACTGGACTGTGTATGCAATAAACTCATCGAGAGCAAATCACAGTGAATGGCAGACAAACAGCGGAGTATATTCATTTACGACAAACGGAAATGACGTTATTGTCAAAAGCTCTTCATTTAAAGCGGGAAACGGCGAATTTTCGGCTGAACTGGACATTGATAATTTATCGTACGGCGCGGGACTGAAAGCTGTTACCGTAATACGCAGCTCGGACGGTGCGCTTAAACAGGCGGTGACAAACAGCGTTTCTTTATCGGAGGGAGAAAGTATATATTCATTAAGCGGAAAGCTTGAATGTGATATATCGGACAGTGATACCGCAGAGATTTTGCTGTGGAACAGCTTTGATATTATGAAACCGTTAAGCGGTAAAGTAAGCATAAAAAGCATTGAATATAATTAAAAGCAGGTGATAACAGATATGTATAAAAGGATATTGGCGGCAATACTGGCGTGCCTGCAGATTTCGGCGGTGACGGCGTTTGCGAAAACCGAGGCGGTGCAGGGGAATTTAACATTACACGTCAGTGCCGATGGCAGAAAAAACGGCGACGGCAGTGAAGAAAAGCCGTATAACAGCATAGAGGCGGCAAGGGACGCACTGCGTAAAATAAACGTTTCAAAAGCCGATGTGCACGTTAAAATTCATGGCGGTGATTATTACTGTACAAACACAATTGAATTTAACGAAAAGGATTCGGGTACGGATAACAACCCGATTACATATGAGGCTGCCGGTGACGGAGAGGTTACGGTAAGGGGTTCAAAAGAGATTGATTTTTCACAGTTTGAGCCTGTTACAGACCCCGATGACGTAAAGCGATTGGCTGACGGAATGCAGCAGCATATCGGAGTTATAGACTTGAAAAAGTTCGGATTTACTTCCGATATGGTGGATTTTATCTCAAACACTCAAAAGGCGGTGTACGAATATCCTAATATTCTGGGCGTATACCTGAACGGCGACAAGCAAACGCTTGCAAAATATCCCAATTCGGGATATTTAAGAATAAAGCGTGTTGTAAAAGAGGGAGGAAGATATCCGAACTATTCTCAGGCAGGCAACGGAGACGTTATTGAAATTCCGAATCTTCCGAATCTGGAACGCTGGGCAAGCGCTCCAAACGTTCAGATTCAGGGATATATTTCGGCGGAATATGCGCGTGACTGGAGACAGGTAAAGACAATTGATGTAACTAAGCATGAGCTGACCTTTGAAAAATATTCGATGATGGTACCTGTTAAAAACGGAAGATTTCAGATTTTAAATCTTCTTGAAGAGCTTGATATGCCGGGCGAATGGTATATTGACAAAAATACGTGTAAAATGTTCTATTATCCGAGCCATAATTTAAGAGCGGGAATAGACAAGCTTACAATTGCCACGCTCAACAGTGATTTTGTTAATTTCAAAAATGCTTCAAATATAACATTGAAAGGCATAAATTTTGAAGAAAATGCGTCTAACGGAATTGTTCTTGACGAAAACAGTAAAAATATAACGATTTCGCACTGTGATTTAAAGAACGTCGGAGGTATAGGTGTTATCGTAAAAGGCAAAAACAATCTGATAAGCGGATGCAGGTTTGAGGCGACGTCAAAAAGAGGTGCGGATTTGGACGGCGGAGACAGTGCAACCCTTACACACGGAAATAACGAAATTTCCAATTGTTATTTTTACAACACAGGCATTGAGGGCGGAGGTAACAGCGACGGCGGTGCTAATATCAGAGGCAGCGGAAACAAATTCAAATACAATACCATGCACCATATCGAATGTTATCCGATTTCATATTACTCAACGGAATGTGAAATAAGCAATAATGAAATTTTTAACAATATAAGAAATCAGGCTGACGCAGCTTGTATTTATACGGGACGTTCGTTTTTATACCAGGGTAACAAAATACAGTATAATCTGCTGTATGAAAATGTAATGTTTGATTATTCAAGCGGTTTGGGAAGTCATGCGATAGGTTTCGATGACTGGTCATCAGGCTGTGATGTAAGCCATAATATTATTTATCAGGGCAAAAAAACAGGTACTGTAACGGGAATGGGAGTGGGCAGCCGTGATACTACAGCCTGCTACAACACTACGATTTCCTCGACTTCGGGAAATAATGCGAATTACCGTGATGTGCCGAGCGTTCTTAACCCGACGGGTTTTTGGTCGGGGACTTTGAAAGAACTTTTTAAAAACTCGCAAAAGTTTGATACGGAAAATTCAAAATGGTCATCGAAATATTCTTCATATAACAGGATTATAGAGGATATAAATGCAGACGGCGGTTATATATTGCCGAGAAATCAAACGATTATAGGCAATATAGGAGTTGACTGTGTAAAAAATGAGCTGTATTTGGGAACGGAGGACATTGTAAACGCTCCCGAGCGAAACAACGTTATAAGGGATAATGTTACACATGACAGCCTTGATATTTTTGTTGACCCCGAACACAGAGATTACAGAATCAAGGCGTCTGCTATGAAAGAATATAATTTCCCTGAAGGCCTGTTAAATGAAAACAATTGGGATATGAATAATATGGGAGTTCAGGACAGCGTTTTGCAGCTTGAAAAACCGAGCGGAGATTTCTATAAAATATATCCGAGAAACGGGGCAAAGGATATTCAGAGAAATGATGTCATTTTAAAATGGGAGCCTGCAAAATATGCCGATGAGTATTATTATACGGTTGCAACGGATTCGGATTTAAAAAATATCGTTTCGGAAGGACGCACGATGTCAACTGAGGTGAAAATTGAAGGACTTGAAAACGGAAAGAGTTATTACTGGAATGTAACGGCAAAAAATATTTCAAGAAAGTTTGCCAATGAGTGGGTTTCGGGCAAGACTCCGTATTTGCTGACAATTGCGTCGTACGATAATCTGATTAAAGCCGATTTAAAGTCCGCAATAAAGACAGCGGAAAAGCTTTATCCCGAGATAAAAACGGCGGATACACCGACTTTGGGAGGATATAAACCGGAGATACTCGAAAGCTTGCAGTCGGCAATAAATGAAGCAAATGCGAAATACAGAAGCAGCTTCGGCACACAGGAAAGTATTGATGAGGCAGGAAACAAAATCAGCGCTTTTATTGATAATATAAGCGGATACACATATCAGGGATATGAAAATCTTGATATAAGCGGTGCAGGTGATATTATCGTTCAAAACGGAAGTGCGAATATAAGCTACAGCGGCGGTGCGGTAAAGGTAAAGCCCTCGTCATCGGGCATGGACGCACATATTTCATACAAAAATGAAATACCGCAGTATAATTCCGTCTGCCGTTTCAGACTGAAACTCGATTCGATAGACGGATATTCGATGATTTCGGTAAGAAACACACAGCCGTCCTCAAAGCCGTATGCGACGGACGCATATACGGTTGTCGTAAAGCCTGATTTGATTGAATTGCAGAAAGGTGCAAAAGTTAAAGCAACCTGCGAAAACAACCCTCAAAACGGTCCGATTAAGGCAGGGGAATGGCAGGATTGGGAAATTGTAACGGCTGATGTCCCGGGCGGTGTTGAGTACAGAGTGAATATAGACGGTAATGATATAGCAGCATTTTATGATAATGATTCGGCTTTTCATCAGAGCGGAACGCTTGTAATTAACACATATAAGGATATAAGCTTTGAAATAACGTTTCCGACGGAAAACAAGGAGGGCTTTTATGAGTCTGATTTAAGCTTTATTGAAACAAACAGCGAGATAATAAAGGATAATGAGGACAGCTCTCTGACAAAGGACGGTAATTTCAAGGTATCCGATAAGAAAGGCTGTAACGATAAAAAAGTAAGCGTTTCTGACGGAAATAAAGCGTCGGCACTGTGGAGTGCATTGTATGAGGTCGGTTATTATAAGCTGTCATATTACCATGTGCCGCTTGAAAACGGAGATGAAAATGCTCAGTTGACGATTAAATCGGGCGGCGGTATCAGCGGTGAAACGGTATATAAGATTCCCGTAGATTTCAAGAGAGGAAAAGAAGGTTGGGTTGACCTTGGAACGATACTTATTATGGGCTTTGACGGAAAGAACGGCGAAATGAAGTTTGAAATATCGTCCGAGGGCGGCGGAGCAATTGCGGTTTCGGGCATAAAGATAGAGCCGTCGACCGAAGAGCTGAAAGAGATTACGGGTTATATGTATGATAAAAACAGTAATGTCTTACTTTTAAAGCCGAACAGTAAAAAGGCATTTAAAAATATGGCGGAATACACCCTTACAAAAGAACCGATTATTGAAAACGACAGAACGCTTGTTCCGCTGCGCTTTATATCTGAAGTTTTCGGCTGTGATGTACAGTGGATAGGTGAGGAGCAAAAGGTCGTAATAACAAAAGATGACAAACGTATGGAATTTGTTATAGGCAGCAATGAATTTACGGCTGACGGAAAAAGTATTGCTCTTGACAGCCCTGCGATTATAAGAGATGATACCACGCTTGTTCCCATAAGGGCAATAAGCGACGCTTTGGGCAAGCAGTGTTACTGGGACGATGCAAATAAGCTGATATTCATATGCGACGTGTTCGGAATGAATACAAGCGATGAAAGTATATTCAGCGCCTGCGCTAAGCTTTTTGAGTAAGATGTTAAGAAAGGATAGGACTATGTTAAAGAAATCAGCAATAGCAATAATGCTTGCCGCACTTTTAAGTACGGCAAGCGCATATGCCGAAACGATAAAAATTACCGATATGGTAAACGGAGTTCTTACAATTGAGGGAACGGCGGAGCAGGAGGAAGATATAAATATCCTGATTTTATCGGGCGGCAGCGATATAACGGCGGCAGATGAATCAGAGATAGTTTATCAAGGTTCGGCGATACCCGATAAGGACAAAAAATATTCAAAAAATATACGCTTAACGAGCGGTGAAAACGGGTATGCGGAGTATGATGTTTATACCTCGCAGAGCAAAGAGCCGACAGTGATAGCCGTAACGTCAATAGAGAAAAAGACGGAGCTTGCGAAAAAAATATGGAATAACGGTAATACCGACAAAGATGTTATATCGTCTGTATTGAATGATGAGCAGAACAGAAAGATACTTTCGGTAAACAACCCGATTGAAAAAAATGCAGATATTGCAAAGGTGTCGGAGCTTTTGGCTCAGGCATTGAAAAATCAGACATTTGATTTTGACAATACCGATAATGCTGCGGCTGAGCTTACAAGGCTTGCGGATATTATTGAGCAGTATTGTCTTACAGACTGCTATAATAATTCAAAATCGGAAATTTTGTTTGACGGCGAAAAGATACTTTACGATGATATACTGAACTTTGACGGCGACAGTGGCGTTACGGTGTATGAGCGCTATAACGATACGCTGAATACCGTCGGAAAGGCTGATGTTCAAAAATCGGTTGTCGGTCACAGCTTTAAAAATACAGATGAAATTAAACGGTATTTTGCAAAGCTTGTCATGTTTAACGGAATACATAACGATGTGAATGCAGGCGGATACGGACATATTATAAAGCTGTTTACGGCAAAAAATATAGAGTTTGCGGGATTAAATATTCCCGTGTATTCATCTCTTTCGGAAAGCAAACAGTCGGAGACGGCGTCAAAGCTGATAAAGGATAATTCCGTGACGCTTGACAATATGGAGGCAAAGATAGAGGAATATGCAAAACAATCGAATAAATTCGATATTGGGGGATATGTGCCGTCATCACCGGGTGGAGGTACGACATCAAAGGGCAGCGGAATATCGGCACCGAGAAATGATGATAAACCTGCGGAGGAAAAGGACGCTTTCGATGATATTCAAAGCTTTGAATGGGCTAAAGAGGCTATATTGAGCTTGAACGAAAAGGGCATAATGACAGGCACGGAAAATAAAAAATTCCGGCCGTCGGACAATTTGACGAGAGAACAGGCGGTGAAAATTATCTGCATTGTAAAGGGTTATGAGATAAACGGCGAAGATACGGAATTTGATGATGTTATAAAGGGCGGCTGGTATGCCCCGTATGTAAAAGCCGCCGTTGAAAACGGCATAGTGAACGGAATCGGTGAAAATATTTTCGGTGTGGGAAAAAGCGTAAGCAGACAGGATTTTGCGGTAATGATGTACAGAGCGCTTGCGGATAATGCGGGCGACGACGCTGTGCTCAGATTTTCCGACAGTGAGGAAATTGCCGTTTATGCACAGGCTGCCGTAAAGCATTTTGTGAGCGGCGGCGTTATATCGGGATATGATGATAACACATTCAGACCGAACGGAAGCATAACAAGAGCGGAAGCGGCAAAAATTATTTATAACATAATAAAGTAACGGAGGAGGATTGCCATGTTAAAATGTATAAAAAAGATAGGCATATCAGCGCTTGTCATAATGTCAATACTTATAAATATGATTTCCGTATCGGCGGAAAACACGGCGTATACGCTTTCGGACGGAGCTATGGTTTTGAACGGACTCGGAATATTAAGCAGTACGGCTGACGATATTATGACTTCAAAGCTTACAAGAGGCGAGGCGGCGCAGATTATATATAATATTGCAAAGTACGGATATGAAGAAAAAGGAAACGGATTTAATAATTCGGCGTGGAAGGACGATTTTTTCGGTGAACTGTCGCAGGATTTAAAGACTCCGCAGGAAAGTACGAAATCGGAGTTTTCGGATATTCAGGAAAACAATGAATACTATAATGCCATAACGTTTGTTTCGTCTGTCGGTTTGATGAGTAAAGACGAAAACGGCTCGTTTAATGCGGAAAATGAGGTTAAATATATAGACGCCGTAAAGATATTGGCTGATTTGATGAATTATTCAAAGCTTGCTCAGCTTTACGGCGGCTATCCGAAAGGTTATGAAAAGCTTTCATCTCAATTCGGGCTGAATTTTTCGGTTAAATACTATGATACGATAACAACCGATGATTTTGCGAGAATGATATACAAATGCTTTGATATAAAAATTGCAACCATCGAGTATACGGCAGGGGAGATGTTTAAGGTTACATATGATGACGATAAAACATTTCTGTCGGAGCTTTTGGGGCTGAATGTTGTTCGCGGCAGATTGACGGATAACGGAATCAGCAGTTTGATTAATGAAAGTACAATCGGTGAAAAGAATATTGCGGTTGACGGTAAGATTCTGGGCGTTAAAGACGGATGCGAATATATAAGAAATTATTTGGGATATGAGATAGGCTGTTATTATATGAATGACAAGCATGACAATTCACCCATAGCGGTGTATGCGCACCCGACAAGCGGAAATGATACGGTAAGCTTTTCGATTGATGATTTTAAGTCAATAACAAAAAGTGAAATTACATACAGCGGCAATAACGGACGTGAAAAGAAAATAAAGCTGGAGCAGGGATATAAAGCCGTAATAAACGGTATGGCTGAAAATTCCGTTTCAAATTCAAGCTTTGATTTTGATTACGGTACAATTACGGTCATTGAGAATAAATCGGGCAAAAACGATTTAATTCTTGTCGACGGATATAAAAGCTGTTTTATTCAGAATGTTGATAAGACAAATAATATAATTTACAACAAGGCTGCAAAGGATAAAACAAGCAGTGCGATAAAACTGAATGATTATGATTATATAACGATAGTTGATGAAGAGGGAAATACAAGAAATTTTGCGGAGCTGAGTGCAAACAAGGTTATTGATGTAGCCGAGACAAAAAATTCGATAAAAATTATTATATGCAGTGAAAGTACTTCGATAACTCCGATTTCAATTGATAAAGATGAAATGGCAATCAACACCGAGGATTTGGAATATAAGGTGACAAAATCCTTTTTGAACAGCTATAATACATTAACGATTAAAACGGGAACGCTGTATAACGTATACCTCAATAATAACGGGCAGATAGCATGGCTTGAAGAAAAAGGACAAAGCTCGTGGATTGCGGCATATCTGAGTAATTCGTGGCTTGATGAAAGCGGGAGTGATTGCTATATAAAGGTCTATACGGAGCTTGGTGAGCTTACATCATATAAATTAAGCGAAAAGACAAAAATAATTGACGAAACCGATTTTGAATCAAACTACAGCCCCGATAAGGCATATCAAAAGATAAAGGGAAAGCACGGTTTAATAAGAATAAAAGAATATGACGATACGGTTAAACAAATTGAACTGCCGCTGAACAAGGCAAGTCTTGCTAAAAGCAATGACAGACTGTTTAAAACGTACGCTGCTGACGATGTATGGACGAATGGAATTTCCTTTAATAAAAATGCTTTCTGGAGTTCGAACTCAATTATATTGTCGATTCCTTCGGATAAGTCAAATGAAAAGGGATATTCGATAAAAAATCCGTCTAAGGTGTTTACCAATACAACAAGACATAATGTTGAGGCTTACGGAATTGATAAAAATTCAAAGGCAAGCAAATACTTTATAACTCTTGCGTCATCAAAAACAGAATTGAACAAAAACACGCCTGCGTTTGCTATTTCGGATATTACGGAGGCATATGATGAAGACGAGAATGAAGTATATTATTCGGTTAAGGGACTTAAAACAAATGAAAATAATATAACCGAAATAAAAATATCTCTTGAATCGGGACTGATGGACGGAGTAAAATCTCCGATACAGACCCAAACGGATACATATAAATTGGAAAAAGGCGATGTTATCCGATACACGGTTGACGGAGACGGATGGGTGGATTACGCCGAACTGGTTTTTGACGCAAACGGAACAAATCCGGTATTCCCGACAGGAATTAAAGGTTGTTTGTGCGGCTCGGACGGTAAAGCGCCGACTGACGAATCAAGGATAGGAAATCCTTACGGAGTTAATTTCAACGGTACAATAGGAAGTATACAATATAATCAAAACAGCGGTATGAGAATAATGTACGGATATGTTTTGAATTATAAAGACGATATTATAACGCTTACAACTCAGGACGTTTTGAATAACGGATATGATGAAATGGAAGATGAGAGCGGAAACACCTATACCGAAAGCTATGTTTTTAATCCTGTTTCAGTGGCATATATAAATTATGATGAAAACACATATGCCCCGTATAAAGCAGACAAAAGCATAATTAAGGATTATATGAATTATCCGTCATGCTCAAGGGCGTTAATCCTTGTTAATTACGGAACCGTGAAAGCCGCCGTCATAATGGACGGAGAGGCAAAATAAAAATTCGGCATTTCAGATTGAAGCACCTCAATTCATGGTATAATACAAATATCGTGGATTGAGGTGTTTTGTCAGCAGGCGAAAAAATCACGGTGAATATGTATAACAAAAGCTGACCGATTGTTTTTCACAGTGATGCTGAACAATCATCTGCCCCTTTTGCCCCTGAACGCCGACGGCGTAATACCGTATATTTTATGAAACTTGGCGGAAAAATAATTGCTGTCGTTAAAACCGCATAAAAATGCGATTTCAAGTATGCTTTTATCCGTTTCGTTTTTGAGCATAAATTCCGCTTTGCGCAGTCTGATAAGATTTACATATTCGTTAAATCCAAAGCCTGTGTGTTTTTTAAAAGAGCGTGACAAATGCTCGGTGCTTACACAAAAATATTCTGCAATTTCGGAAAGTGAAATATTGCTGCCGAAATTGTCATGAATATATTTTGTAACATCTTCTATCAGAGATTTTTTTTGTGAAATATTATTTTCGGGTACATTATTCCGCACAATATGTATAAACAGCTCGTGCGTATAACATTTAAGCATATCGTCTGAATAATTATCGCCGAGCAAGTATTCCTTTTCTATGTTTTTCATCAGTTTATATATATGCTTTGAAGTATTTCCGCAGCGGTAAAAACGCAGGCTGTCAAAAGAAATTCCTTTCGGTATGTAGTCATTTGAGCAGTTAATTAACATTCTTGTATGAGGCCCCGGAGGATATACGGCATTGTGAATAATTCCGGCAGGAATCAAAACAATATCATTCGGAATCATTTCATATATTTTGTCTTCAATAAAATAGCTGCATCGTCCGCTTTCCAGATAATAAAGCTCAAACAGGTTATGATAATGTTTGTTTCCGTGTATTATATCCTTTACTGTCTGAGAACCGAAATGAAACGCTTTATTAATTTCAACTCCAACATAACTCATTATAACTCACCTCATTGAAATCATTATAACATATATATCAAAAAAATCAAGATATTTTAAGTTTATTGTCAAAAAAATTAAGGAAAATATAAAAAAATTGATATAAAATACTATTATAATCATCATATTTTACAGAAAGGGGAAAGAGAAATGAAAGAAAAAATCATACAATTCGGCGAGGGCGGTTTTCTGCGCGGCTTTGCGGATTGGATGCTGCAAACCGTAAATGAGAAAACCGATTTTGACGGAAGTGCCGCAGTTGTGCAGCCGATAGAAAAAGGAATGTGCGATGTTTTAATGTCACAGAACTGCGAATACACGCACATTTGCCGAGGTATTGAGGGAGTTGACGTAAAGAAAATCAACGTTATTTCACGCTGTATAAATCCGTATAAGGATTTTGACGGATATTTGAAACTGGCTGAAAATCCCGATTTCAGATTCGTAATATCAAATACTACGGAGGCCGGTATATGCTTTGATGAAAACGACAGCCCTGAAAAAGGTGCGTATATAAGCTTTCCTGCAAAGGTAACACTTTTGTTAAAAAGAAGATTTGAACACGGTTTTTCGGGCTTTATCTTCCTGCCGTGCGAGCTTATAGACAGAAACGGAGAAAATTTAAAGAAGTGTATTATTGAATATGTAAGGCTGTGGAATTTGGGAAATGAGTTTGAAAGGTGGATTTGCAGGGAAAATATCTTTTGCAATACATTGGTTGACCGAATAAATACGGGTTATCCTAAAGACGAAAATCTCGGATATGATGATAAAATGCTGAACACATCGGAATATTTTCATCTTTGGGTTATTGAGGGTTATAATGAATTGTTTTCCGAATTGCCGTTTGATAAATGCGGTTTAAATGTAATTCTCACCGATAATCTTGAACGCTACCGTACACGCAAGGTTCGTATTCTTAACGGAGCGCACACATCGTTTGTACCGTATGCGCTGCTTTCGGGATTTACAACGGTAAAAGAGTGTATTGACGATAAAAAAATGAATGAGTTTATAAAAAAATGCGTCTATGATGAAATTATTCCGACGCTTGATTTATCGAAAAATGAACTTGTTGAGTATGCCGACAATGTTATGAAGCGTTTTTCCAATCCGTACATAAAGCATTATCTTTCATCAATTGCGCTGAACTCGGTCAGCAAATTCAAAGTACGTGTATTGCCGTCAATTTTAGAATATATAAAACGGTTTAATAAAATGCCCGATAATCTGATTTTCTCGTTTGCGCAGTTAATTAATTTTTACCGCACGGATATGGTAAATGATGAAAAGGAAACGGCGGACTTCATGAAAAATGCAGAGGTCGGCGATATTTTATCAAACAAAAAGCTTTGGGGTGAGGATTTAAGTTTTTTGTACAGCGAGGTTATGAAGTATGCTGATAAATAAAAATGACAATGTTGAAGTAAATCCGAGAAACGGACACAAATATGCGGTTTGCAGAATTAATAAGGGCGAAAACGTTATAAAATACGGATTTCCCATAGGATATGCGCTTACGGATATTGAAAAGGGTGAGCATATACATACTCATAATTTAAGAACTAACCTGTCGGGAAAGCTTGAATATAAATTCAACGGTGCGGCTGAATACAAGCCTGTGCCTGACGAACGGACATTTATGGGCTACAGGCGAAAGGACGGCAATGTCGGTGTACGTAATGATGTTTGGATTGTAACTACGGTAGGCTGTATCAACAAATCGGCGCAAAGAATTGCGGAAAATACGGGTGCAAAATATTTTCCTCATCCGTTCGGCTGTTCGCAGCTTGGCTGCGATATGGAAATAATGCAGAAAATTTTGTGCGGTATGGTCAATCACCCGAATGCAGGCGGTGTTCTTGTGCTTGGACTCGGCTGTGAAAACAATAATATCGGTGCTTTCAAAAGGGTTCTCAAAGTATGGGACGAAGAACGTATTAAATTTTTAAATGCACAGGAGGTTGAAGATGAAATATCGGAGGGTATTGCAATTGTAAGGGCTTTGCAAAAAAAGACCGACAGTGATAAACGAACGGAAATTCCGTTTTCGGAACTCAAAATAGGCTTGAAATGCGGCGGCAGTGACGGGTTATCGGGAATAACCGCAAATCCGCTTGTCGGGAGATTTTGCGACCGCCACACATCGGCGGGCGGGATTTGTATTCTTACCGAAGTGCCCGAAATGTTTGGTGCGGAGCAGATTTTGATGAATCGCTGTGTAAGTAAAAACATTTTTGATAAAACGGTAATGATGATAAATGATTTTGAAGATTACTTTATGCGCCATGGACAGGAAATATATGAAAATCCGTCACCGGGCAATAAAGAGGGCGGAATTACCACTCTCGAAGAAAAATCACTCGGCTGTGTTCAAAAGGGCGGAACAAGCACTGTTACCGATGTTCTCGGCTATGGTGATACTGCGGAAAATAGCGGATTAAATTTGCTTACGGGTCCGGGTAACGATATGGTTGCGGTTACAAACCTTATGGCTGCCGGAGCAAATATAATTTTGTTTACAACGGGGAGAGGGACGCCGCTCGGTACGGCTGTGCCTACAATAAAAATTTCAACGGGAAGTGTGCTTGCCGCAAAGAAAAAATCATGGATTGATTTTGACGCAGGAAAATGCCTTTCGGGAGAAACCTTGACAGACGAGCTTACGGCTTTAGTAAAAGAAACTGCGGAAGGAAAGCTGACCCAAAATGAAAAAAACGGATATGAAGAAATTTCAATTTTTAAGGACGGTGTGGTATTATGACATTTATTACAGATGATTTTATGCTGAAAAACGAAACCGCAAAAAGGCTGTATCATGATTTTGCCGAAAATATGCCGATAATTGATTATCATTGTCATATTTCACCAAAGCAGATTGCGGAAAACTATAAATTTAAAAATGCGTATGACTTGTTTTTAAGCGGAGACCATTATAAATGGCGGTTGATGCGTACGGCAGGAATTGATGAGGAGCTTATAACAGGCGGTGCGGATGATTTTGAGAAATGGAAAGCGTTTGCGGACTGTGTACCGTTAATGCTCGGAAACCCGATGTATCACTGGACGCATCTGGAGCTCAAAAGATATTTCAATGTTGATACGCTTCTTTGCGATGGAACGGCAAAGGATATTTGGGACAGGGTAAATGAATGTCTTGAAAGAGACGAATACCGTGTTAGAGGTTTGATTGCTATGTCAAACGTTGATATGATCTGCACAACCGACAAACCGTATGACACACTTGAATATCATAAAAAAATCAAGGAGCTTAAAGGATTTAAAACAAAGGTTCTGCCTGCGTTCCGTCCAGACTTGAATGAAATAAAAAGCGATATTACAGAAAGAATGGATTACTTTCATGAGAACGGATGCCGTCTTTCAGACCATGCGATTGATGAAATGAACGATGAAATTATAGAAAAGCTTGTATTTCTCGGAAGAGAATATGCCGAAAGAGGCTGGGTAATGCAGTTTCACATCGGTGCATTAAGAAATAACAATACAAGAATGTTTGAAAAATTAGGAGCGGATACGGGTTTTGATTCGGTTAATGATTTCAGGGTGGCTGAGGGACTTTCAAAGCTTATGGATACGCTTGAAAAAGAGGACTTACTGCCCAAAACCATTCTTTATACACTTAATCCTAAAGATAATTATGTGCTTGCAACAATGCTCGGTAACTTCCAAAAAGCACCGACGGCAGGAAAAATCCAATTCGGTTCGGGGTGGTGGTTCAATGACCAGCGTGACGGTATGGAAAGTCAGATGAAAGCACTTGCAAATCTCGGGCTTTTATCAAGTTTTGTGGGTATGCTGACAGACAGCAGAAGCTTTGTATCATATACCCGTCATGAATATTTCCGCCGAATTTTGTGCAGCCTTGTCGGGAAATGGGCGGAGGACGGCGAATATCCGAATGATGCGGAATTGCTCGGAAAATTTGTTAAAGATATTTGTTATAATAACGCTGAAAAATATTTTGGATTTTGAAAGAAGATGATAACCAATCCACAGAATCTAAACAATTATACCATAGTTCTTGGAGAGGAACTCTAAAAACTACTACATTTATTATACGAGGAGATGTTTTTATGAAACACAATATAACAAGCGTTGAGGAAATTAAAATTGCGTACATAGGAGGAGGCTCGCGCGGCTGGGCATGGGGACTGATGTCCGATTTGGCGCAGGCGAAGGATATAAGCGGCAGTGTATATCTTTATGATATTGATTTTGATGCCGCAAAGCATAATGAAATCATCGGTAATAAAATAAAGGATGTTGAGGGCTGCAAATCCGTATGGAGTTACAAAGCGTGCAAAACCATTGACGGGGCGCTGAAAGATGCGGATTTTGTAATTATATCTATTCTGCCCGGTACATTTGATGAGATGGAATCTGATGTACACACCCCGGAAAAGTACGGAATTTATCAGTCTGTAGGCGATACATCAGGCCCCGGAGGAATTATACGTGCTTTGCGTACAGTACCGATGTATGAGGTGATTGCAAATGCAATAAGAGAGAATTGCCCTGACGCATGGGTTATAAATTATACAAATCCTATGACAGTTTGCGTAAATACATTATATCGTGTATTCCCGAAAATCAAAGCTTTCGGATGCTGTCATGAGGTTTTCGGCACGCAGAAACTGCTTGCGCAGGCTGCTGCGGAAATAAGAGGCATTGAAAAGCCTAACCGTGAGGATATAGATATAAATGTTGTCGGAGTAAATCATTTCACATGGCTTACGAAGGCGCAGTATAAGAACGTTGATTTATTCCCGATATATTCGGAGCTTGTCAGTAAATATTATGAGAGCGGATATACCGAGGGCAAGGATGATAACTGGGTTAATAATGCTTTCGGTTGTCTGCATCGTGTAAAATTTGATTTATTTAAACGCTTCGGATATATTGCAGCGGCAGGAGACAGACATTTAGTGGAATTTTGCCCAGGAAAGTGGTATCTTGCAAGTCCCGAATGTGTGGATAAGTGGAAATTTGCTCTTACATCGGTCTCATTTCGGAAAAAAGATTTGAAGGACAGACTTAAAAAGAGTGTGGGACTGGTTAGCGGAGAAGAAAAATTTGAACTGAACGAAACGGGCGAAGACGGTGTAAATCAAATACGTGCATTGCTTGGTTTGGGCAGCTTTGTAACAAATGTTAATCTTCCCAACAGAGGACAAATACCAAACCTCCCTTTAGGTGCGGCAGTGGAAACAAACGCACGCTTTGCCGCAAATACCGTTACGCCGATATTTGCAGGTGAAATCCCAGAAACAATCTATCCTCTTATCTCACGTATAAGCGGTGAACAGCAAATTATAACGGAGGCGGCTCTGACAAGAAATCTTGATTTGGCATTTACTGCTTTTTCAAATGACCCGCTCGTTACAATACAGCTTGACGACGCAAAAAAACTGTTTGATGAAATGGTAGAAAATACGAAGGAATATTTAAAAGAGTATTGATGTCTTATAATTAATGCCGTCGGCTTGAACGAATGGGCAAATCATTAATTAAAATATCATAAACGAGCACGGTATTATGCGCTGAGCTTAATCATTGCCGTATGAAGTGACCCGTAAAAACCGATATGACGGTATGAGGTCATTTTGCACAAAGCGAGCGGTAAAAAGAGACAAAAAAGACCCAGAAAATGACTTATTCAGGTTGTTTTTGAGGTCTTTTTTGTGCAAAATTTTTAATGATACGCAAATTAATACATTCGATGAGCGGAATTATTCATTGAAAATCAAATAGGCGAATGATATACTTATAATAGATAATAAAAAATATAATAGGGGGATTGGGATGGACTTTGAAATTAAATACGGCAGCAGCGGAGAAATAAATTCCGTTATGCTGTACGGCAAGGAATTGCTTGGCGGCGGCAAGAGTGAGATTTATATAAACGGCTTGCCTTTTAATGTGAGAAAACAGAGTGAATATAATGATACGGTTGCAATGAAAGGCGAACGTTTTACAGACCAATTTACAGGCTGGGCGCTGGAAATCAGCCGTCAAATGGGAATCAGAGAAAACGCAAAGCATAAGTGTTTTGGTATTAATTATTGGATAAAGCGTGTAAAAGCCGACAACACTTACCCCGAGTCGGGACCGGGCGATTGTGTGATTGAATCGCCGCTTTACGTTGATTATTTTTCTCTATTGAATTTGGATTGGAAATTCTGGGACGATGATACAAGAATGGTATTTTCGTCGTCAATGGCTGCCGGCCCGACTCATGAGTTCGGACATTGCGGATATGAAAACGATACCCCCGAAAACAGCAAAAAATATATGCAGAATATATGGCGGAGAGTATATCCGTCAACGATGCTTATTCACGGCGGACTGTTCTATAATGCAAAGACGGAGGAGTGGATAGCCGTAACCTGCCGCAAGCCTCATGTAGGATATATTCTTAATATAGAAAATGCGGGACGGGGAGTAAGTTATGATTTTACATTGCACAGTGAGTTCAAAATGAATGAATTTCTGCGTATGCCCGAAATTAAAATATATTTCGGAAAAACAAAAGCCGAGATGGACGAATGGCTTGGAGACTATATAAGCCATTACTACGAACAGCCGCCCGAATGGGTGTTTAAAACCGCATGGAGAGGCGGCTTGTCATGGGACAACGCTCCGTCATGGAAAGAGCAGGGCGAAAAGTATATTGAAGAAATCAATAATAATGAATATACGGGTATTATGCATTCACTTGTAACAAACCGTCCGCTTAAATCAGGTACGCTGCCGATTGGCTATGAGCCTGACCCGAATCACGGAACGACTCGTGAATTTAAGGAAATGTGTCTGGAGCTTAAAAAACGCAACATTCCGTTCATTGTATGGATGTCTCACAGCGGATTGTGCCCCGGTATATATGATGACGACTGGTTCATGCGGGGCTCAGACGGGCAAATGACAATATCATGGGGAAAAGAGCCTGTTGGTATGTATGTTGTAAACCCCGGTCATCCGGGCTATAGAGAATATACAAAAAAATGGATAAAGTTTTACATAAAGGAATGCGGCGCAAAGGGAATATTTTTTGACTGCATGGGTTGGAGTTTTCCGTGCGATTTTAAAAAACGTGATTTTATGCGTTACCCCGGAGATACAAATATTATGGGAATTAAATTCATGGAAGAAATGTATGCGTACATAAAGGAATGTGACCCCGAAGCGATAATGATGGGAGAAGGTGCGTCAATGGAAGGTCCTATCAATATTTTCTGCGTTATGTCAAATCCGGAGAGAAGTGTTGACGGCATGGGACCGAGAGAATTTATAGCGACATTGAAAACAGATAAAAAGTTTTGTATAGACCAAACGGCAAAATATTCGCCGTTTACGGGAATGTGTGTTATAAAAAAAGAAAAGGAATACGAGGCTCATAATAAATTTATTGCGGAATATTTGAAAAAATACGGAGGAAGTCATGCTTTTGAGTATGTGTCAAAGGGCGTATCAAGGTGCAATGACATGATTTTTGTCAGTCTTGACGAGGGTACGGACAGCTGTTCTTTCCGCTTGGACAACGTATCAAAGCTGCATGAGGTGATAACGGGCGAAGATATAACGGGCAAGGGCGGAAGTTTCCGCAATGTTAAATTCGGATTTTACCGCATGATAAAATAGCTTGGAGGAATGTTTGAACAATGATTGAATTGAAACACGGCAACCTAAAAGCGGAAATTTCAGAACCGTACAGAGAGTACACAGGCGTAAGATTTGACTGTATGGGATTTATAAAGCAGATATATTATTCGGGGAATCCGCTGTTTTGCGATTATTACGAAAATGAATTTATCGGTGCGGGCTTGTGCAATGAATTCGGTATCACAAATGCAATCGGATACGGCGAAAATGAATATTTTATAAAAATAGGCGTAGGACTTCTCAAATGCGATAATCATGCTTACGGCTTTATGAAAGCTTACCCGATAAAACCGCTTCAATATTCGGCTGACAGGGAATCGGACAATATAATTTGTTTTTGTTCCGAGGCTTGCTGCGGAGCGTACGGGATACGGTATAAGAAAAAAATCAGCTTGACGGATAAATTGGATATTACGTATACAATAGAAAATATCGGGGAAAAAAATATTGATACCGATGAATATACTCACAATTTTATTCGTTTAAAAAGTCCCGTATGTCAAATAAAATCGCCTGTGGCGGACGACACGGAACAGCTTATACCGGCTTCGGGAGGAGTGCTGACAATATCCGATGAAAAACGCTCGGCGTTTATATGCAGATACAAACCGAAGTATTCCGAAAATTTCTTCTGGAGTATATCAAACGGAGAATTTGAAATCAGGGAAAATTCGGGGTTTGATGTAAATGAATTTTCCGTTTGGAAGTCAAATGATATTATAGCTCCCGAAATTAAATGCGATATTCATATAAAGTCGGGAGAATCAAAGACATGGATGAGGCAGTATGTGTTTTCGCAGGCACAGGGAGGTTGATATGTTCCGTAAAATAAATCAAAAATTCACGTACAGAGTCAGCGTGATTTATACAATACTTATTGTTGTATTATCGTTATCGGTTATAGCGTGGACTGCATTTTACACGTCAAAGGTGGTTTACGGCTCATATGACAAAACGCTCAATATGTTATTCAGCAATAAAGCGAGAGATGTCCGTGAATTGCTGGAGAGAACGGATTTGGCACTGGAACTGCTGCTTGATGATGAGAGCGGATTTGTGGATAAAATAACCGAAAAAAAACAGGATTATGTTGAAAGAATCCATTTGTACACGGACGCGCGAAATATGTTTCTGAATAATTTAAGCATCAGTCTTAACAGTGTTACACAGAATTATAAGGCGGCATTGTTCTTGAATGAAAATATCGGAATTTATGAAGTCTGTCCGAATGAACAGGTGAACATGAACGGCAATATCCCGAACGGAATTTTTAGAATAGACTCGGTTAAGGACAGTGAGCAGTACAGACAGGCTATTGTATCGAAAGGGGAAATGGCTTGGTTTAAAGGCGCTGATGAAGATTCCGTATATGCGGTGAAAGAAGTTTTAAAATACAGGCTTATAGGCGGAACTGCCGAGATTGTTGACGTAGGTATGGTGTATATCTCATTTGACATAGCGGATTTAAAGGCAGGACTTATGGATAATGAGCTGACAAAAAACGCATTGATTTCAATTGAAAACAATGAGCATGAGATTATATACTCAAATACCTCAAACAAAATAGATTTCTTGCGATGTGCATATTACGAGTATTCGGTATCAAACAGCCTGACCATGAAAGTTTACATTCCGAAAAGCGATGTGAACGGTGTGACAAACAATTATATTGCAATGTCAGCTTTGATTATATGCGTATTTTTGTTTGTAGGTATAGGAATTGTAATTCTGATTTCGAAAAATATTACCGAACCGATTGTTATACTGAGCAATCATATGATACAAAACGATACTCTGACGGAGATAAGTATTGATAATGAAAGGGCTGACGAGGTAGGCAATATATATAAAAATTATAATGTAATGGTAAATAAGATAAATCAAATGATTGCCGAATTAAAGGCTTCCGCATTAAACCAGAAGAAAATGGAGCTTAGGTTAATGCAGCTTCAAATCAACCCTCACTTTATTTACAATTCATTGGATAACGTCAATTGCAGATTAATGATGATGGGTGAGTTTGACGTTGCAAATAAGATTTCGGATTTGGTCAACTATATGCGTTATAATATGAAAAATCCCGATAAAGCGTCTACTCTGCAAAAGGAAATAGAAATGATTGAGAGCTATATGCACGTTCTGGAGCTTCAGCATGAGGACAGAATAAAGCTGACGGTTGAAATACCCAATCAGTTTATGTCATGCAGTATACCTAAAATGCTGCTTCAGCCGCTTGTTGAAAATGCTGTTATGCACGGCATTGAAAATGTAGACCCCGATGATGTGCTGATAATTACAATTAAGGCGGTGCAGAAAGGAACGGATTTGATTATTACCGTTACGGACACGGGTATCTGCGGTAATATTGATATGATAAACAGGCATATAAAGGGAGAAATTAATATTTCCAAAAACAGAGGATACGGTATCAGAAATGTCAGCGAAAGATTAAAAATGATTTACGGAGATGGATATGATTTATCATACAGAACAGATGATGAAGGACACACGCAGGCGTGTTTTGGTATAAAATATGAGATAGCCGATACGGCGAGAGGAGAAAATGATGAAAAGTAATACGTTAAAAAATTTGCGGCAGAATCGGGCTTTAATATTTATGGTTTTGCCGAGCATTATTCTGATTGTTATGTTCAATTATATACCGTTGTACGGAATAACAATTGCGTTTAAGGACTACAATTTCGGAAAAGGTATTATGGGCAGTGATTGGGTAGGACTGGAAAACTTTAAATTTATGCTTGCAAGTGAAAATTTAATGTGGAGGCTGCTCAGAAATACAATAGGATATTGGCTGCTGTTTAACATTGTCGGAACTGTTGCAAATCTCATTCTGGCATTTGCACTTGACGAATGTAACGGCAAGTACTTTGTAAAATATTCGCATACTATGATGATTGCGCCGACATTTATATCATTCGTGGCAGTGACGTTTATAGTCTCGGCATTTCTAGATGATAAAACGGGATTGATAAACAGAATGCTTGCTTCTATGGGATTTGAAACGGTAAGGTGGTATGCGTCACCAAACAAATGGCCCGCAATTTTACTTATAGTAAACCTTTGGAAGGGTACAGGATACGGTTGTATTTTGTATCTGTCCGCACTAACGGGTATGGATCGTGAAATCCTTGAGGCGGCGGAGTTGGACGGTGCGGGAAAACTGAAACAGATTTTCTATATAAAGCTCCCTATGCTGCTTCCGATGATTTGTATTTTGCAAATTATGGGTCTGGGAGGAATTTTAACATCAAATACGGGCTTGTTCTATCAGGTGACAAAAAATATCGGATTGCTTTATCCGACAACTCAAACCATAGATTCGTATATATTGGATGCGATTATGGGAGGAAGTAACGACTGGGGTGTTACGGGAGCTGTTTCGCTGTTCCAGTCGAGTGTAGGTACAATTATAGTAATAGCGACAAATTTAATTGTTCGCAGATGGGAGTCGGATTATGCGTTATTCTAAAGCTGTGGAAGTAAAAAATAAAAGATTACATAAAAGAGGAAAAAGACAGTATTTATTAAAATTGTTTTTAAGTATATTTACACTTATTTGCGTGCTGCCTGTTCTGTTGGTATTTATTGCGTCATTTTCAAGTGAAAGCAGTATAACAAATTACGGCTTCAGTTATTTCCCGAAGGAATGGTCGGTAGACGCATGGAAATACATAGGAACATTCAAAGACCAGCTGGTAAATTCGTATGGGGTTTCTATTTTTGAAACGGCAGTCGGAACTGCGCTGACGCTGGTTTTAACGTCAACATTCGGATATGTGCTGACAAAAAAAGATTTTTGTTTAAATAAATTTCTTACGATATTCCTGGTAACTACGATGTTTGTAAATTCTGGTCCTTTGGCGGCATATGTTATCAATGCGAATGTATATCATCTGCGAAATAATCTTTTGGTTTTGGTATTGCCCGGGTGCGTGACGGTATTTAACGTAGTTATTATGAGAACGTTTATACAGAGCAATATTCCCGATTCGCTTATGGAATCGGCAAAAATAGACGGTGCGGGTGAATTTTATACATATGTAAAAGTCGTTGTTCCGTTAATGCTGCCGGTATTTGCGGCAATCGGATTTATGACGGCTGTGGGACACTGGAACGAGTGGCAGACGTCACTGATGTATATAGACAACCCTAAATTTGCAACTCTTCAGTTAATGCTGATGAAAATAGAAAAAAATATTTCATTTTTGAGAGAAAACCAAGCGACGTTAAGTGCGGAGCAAATGGAACAGTGGCAGAACATTCCAAACGAATCATGCCGTATGGCGTTGCTGCTGTGTACGGTATTGCCGACTATGGTTGCGTATCCGTTTTTCCAAAAGTATTTCATTAAAGGCATGACTGTGGGAAGTGTAAAAGGTTAAAAAATTTTAAGGAGGAATTATTCGATGAATAAGAAAATGAAAAAAACAGCCGCATTCGTCATGGCGGCTGCAATGATGAGCATGACAGGCTGCGGTACAGACCAAGCAAAGTCAACAAAGGAAAACGGCGAAAAACTGAGAGTGTTTTTTATGGATGCAAAAACGCCCGATGTTGATATGGTTGCCGAAAAGGTGAGCGAGATAACACGTGAGAAAATAGGCGTTGACGTTGAATTTATTATGCTTGACGATTACAGCACAAAGCTTCCGATGATGATTGCGACTGACGAGCCTATGGATATTTGCTGGACAGATTCAAATAACTTTGCGGAAAGAGTAAGAAAGGGAGCATATGCCGACCTTACGGAGCTTTTGGACGATGTGCCGAAGTTAAAAGAGCTTCTGCCGGAGGATTTCTGGAAAGGAGTATCGGTTGACGGACATATTTATGCAATACCTACCAAAAAGGAAATGGCTGAACAGTGGGTATGCTATGCGGAAGAAGAATTTCTGAAACAAAACGATATTGAGATAGATAAAGATAAGGTATATTCATTAAAGGAGCTTGAGCCGATTCTTGAAAAGCTTAAGGAAACGGGAACACGCAACGGATTTGAAATCGGAGCAAAGGGACGTCATGACCCGATGCACAGAATAAACTATTTTGACGTTGTGCAGGGTGATTTTGTCGCAGATAAGGAAACAGGTAAAATTGATAATTACTATATGACAAAGCAATACGAGGAATATGTGAAGTTAATGCGTGATTGGTACAATAAGGGATATATTGCGTCAGACGTTGCAACAAGAAACGGCTATGATGCCGATTCAGCGAAAAAGGGAATTACTTACGTAAGCTACGCTCCGTACAACGAGGTTCAGGCAACAAAATATAATGATAACAAGCCCTTAACTCCTATCAAAATGACGCCTGCGGTTATTACGAATCAGTCTACCTGCGGTTCGGCATTTGCGGTTTTGGAAAAAAGCAAAAATAAAGAAAAGGCTATGAAGTTCCTGGAATTGTGGAACACCGACCCCGAAGTGAAAAATCTGATTACACACGGGATTGAGGGAGTACATTATAATCTTGTTGACGGCAAAGTTGAGCAGATAGAGGGTGCGACAAGCAAGTATTTGAATCAGAACTGGGCAAGCGGAAACGTATTTATAAGCACGCTGTATGTAGGCGAGCCTGATGATAAGTGGGAGAAGTATGAGGAATTTAACCTGTCCGCAGAAAAATCTTCAACCTTGGGATTTGTTCCCGAAACAAGGTCAGTGAATGACAAAATTTTGGCGTGTCAGGGAGTAGCTGCCGAATTTGCGGGCTTGCTTAGCTGCGGTGCGGTAGACCCCGGCGAATATCTTCCGAAATTGAGAAAATCTTTGGAGGAAGCAGGTGTGAATGATGTTTCGGCAGAATTACAGAAACAGTATGATGAATGGAAAAATAAATAAGACAGGAGTTTAAACAAGTGGCAAGGGTTTTTGTTGTAGACGATGATAAAAAGGTTTGTGAATGTCTTGAAAAGCTTATTGACTGGCAAAGCTTGGAATGTGAGTTTGTCGGCATGGCACATAACGGCGAGCAGGCTTACAGAATGATAGAGGAGCGTCAGGTCGATATAGTAATCACGGATTTGAAAATGCCTGTTATGAGCGGAATTGAGCTGTGCAAGAAACTTCATGAAAAATTTAAAAATATTGTAAGTATTTTTTTGAGCGCATATGAGGATTTTGCGGCGGCACAGCTTGGGCTTGAGTACAATATTAAAAAATATATTTTAAAGCCGCTCGATGAGTATAAGCTTAAAGAAATTTCGGATACGGTGGCAGAGATAAATAATCAGCTTTCAAAAGAACAGTATCTGCATTATCTGCTGTCGGGAAGAAATTTTGAGGACGATGTGAGAAATAATCTTCAAACGTATAACTGGGTGTTTTTTGAAAGTCTTTTCTTGGAGATGCGCGAAAACTTTACGGAGCATTATTCGCTTTTGCAGGCGGTTTGTCTGAAAATGATTAATTTATTGTACGAATACTTAAAAACCCTTGGCTTTGATGAAAAGACGGTTGAAAGCAAGCAGATGACAATTAACGAGGCTGTGAGCAAAATCGGCGGAACAAGGAACATAATTGAATTGACGGAGAGTATGTTTAAAAATGTTTTTTGTATGCTGCCCAAAAAGCTTGATTCAATTGAAGAATTTGTTGAAGAAATAAAGGCGTATTTGAATCAGAACTATGCAAATCAGAATTTGTATCTGCCGGTTATTGCGGAAAAGTTCGGTTTTTCACAGCAGCATTTAAGACGGCTGTTTAAAAATGAAACGGGCATGACAATTACCGAATATCTTGTAAAAAAGAGATTGGAGCACAGCGAGGAGCTTCTGACAAAAACGGATATGCTTATAAAGGATATTGCCGAGCACTGCGGATTTTCAGAAAGTCATGCGTTTATTAATTGCTTTTCAAAGCATTTCGGAAAAAGCCCCGGAAAATACCGTGATGACATAAAGTGCAGAGATAATTAAAAAAAGGAGACTGAGAATATGAAAAGAGTGGGAATATGGCTGATAGTGGCGGTTATGCTGTGCGGATTGCTGCCGGTGTATGCAAACGCTGCGGACGTATCTTGGGACAGTGACATACAGTTTGAAACAGCGGCTGTCGGTTCGGCTATGGATATATGGGGAAATTATGCGTTCGTTGCACATTCAAAGGGCATTACAATTACGGATTTGCAAAAAGAAAAAACGGTTGCCGAATGGAAGCTTGATAAAAGCGCAATTCCGGGACTGTCAAGCTTTGTACCTCTTAAAATTGAGGTAAATGATAAATATATTATCATAAATAAAGCAGATACGGTTGTTGTTTTCCCGAATACGGGAGCATATACGAATACGCCTCCGGCGCTTATACGGAGATTGGGCAAGTTTGCAAATGTCACAAGAGCAACGGTAAACGGCGATTATCTGTATATTTTTGATAAAACCGCAAACGGAACGGTGACGGGAGTAAAGCCGAACACGATAATGCTTTGGAAAGTTCCTCTTTCCGAATTGCAGAATTTGAAAACAAATGGCTCTGCGGCAAATAAATATTCAATTTTAGCGAACTGCACCAACGTTGAACGGCTGAACTTGGGAATATATGAAAATATATGGAGCGATATTATTGTTGAAGATAATATCGCATACGTAACACTGTTCAACAATACAAGCACATCACCGTATAAAACGTTATTTTTGAAGGCTGTAAATCTGGATATCTTTAGCGTGGACGAGGTTTCGGAAACAGAGCTTTATGCAGGCTATCTGAATTCGCTGACGGTGACTTTTGATACGGAGCAGCCGCTTTCCGATACGGAAATACGGAGTAATTTTAATATTTACATAAGCGGTGAGGAACAGACTGCACCTCTTGCGGATATAAAAAAATCAAATTGTCTTATTACAGTTCGCAGCTTGAATACGGGCGGAAGCCGTGTAACAATCAATCTTACCGATGTGGATGCCGTAGCGGAAATGTTTAATGACGTAACCGCCGCAGAGCTTACAGGCGGTACAAAAACCCTGTGCATTGACGCAGAGGAAAAAACATATTCGTTTTCAAAGGCAAATGCGACCGAGAATTATAGTGACGGCAATGTTTTGAAAGTTGAAAACACAATATATTTTATGACAAAGCTGCAAAACGCAAATATGCCGAATTACTATATTAAAGCGCAGGTTGACGGCATAAGCTGTGAAAATGTTGACGAGCCGAAAATTATGGGATATTACACCAACAACACTTCGGCATTTGTCGGTGCGGTATATTTTGACGGATATATCGGCGGTATAGTAAACGGTAATGATAATAATTTTTACGGATTTGACACGGCGGCGGAATTTGACGGTTCTGTTTCGATAAACGCTATTGTGAAAAAGGGAATATCGTATTCAAATAAATTTTCGGATTTTATTCCGTACGGAGGAAAAATATATTATCTGCTTTCCGACAACAGCGGTATAGGCATACTGGATACGGGAACGGTTCATGAATTTACAAAGCAGGCGTCTAATGGCGGGAATTTTCCGATAATATTTTACGGAGCATCAAACGGAACAATAACCGCAGATATATCAGGGCTTACATTAGGTGTTCCCGTTGAGAAAGGCTTGTGGAGACTGCCTGTTTATTCATCAAAAAGCGGATTCCTTGCGGCTGCGGTAAACGGGAATGATTTCAATACGGAAATCAATGTAAAACCCATAATAGAAATATCGGCAGATGAAAATATAAGTGCGGTTAATAATTGTAATTTGTATGGAATGAATGAAGAAAATCTTATTTTCTGCAAAACATCATATGACAGCAGCGGAAAAGAAATAGGATTTGAGGAAGTTAATGAAAGTGTTAAACAGGGTGAAACAAAAACAATAGCATTTTCGGCAGTACCTGATGAAACGTCAAAACGGATAAGCATTTTCACATCGGACAGAAAACCTCTTGCATCATATGAAATAACGGGTACAGATGTAAAAAGAATCAGTACCGAAATTGCATACGGTGATGTTTCCGATATAACTGTTGACAATGTACTGTGCGACTATTCAAACGATACGGCAATTATTTCGGGAACTGTGGCAGGCGTTGGCGAGCGTACAATCGGAGTTACGGTAAAGAAGAATGACGCAGTCGTATTTTCGGGTATTACCGACTCTGACGCCGACGGCAAATTTACAATAAAATATTTTTACGGAAATGAAACACCCGAAATCAGCGACATCTATAAGGCACAGGC
>CAKSGG010000022.1 GCA_934454215.1 uncultured Clostridia bacterium | reverse complement strand
TTTCAATTTGAACTTCAATTCCTCCGACAAAATTAATCATTTGTATAAAATAATTATAGTCGAGCAAAAGATAGTTGTCGATTTTCAGTCCGTAGTTTTCTTCTATCGTCCTGGCAACAAGCTCGACACCACCGCAGTTATACGCATTTGTAAGCCTTCCGCACCCTATTGTAGGAATGTAAACATAGGATTCTTTCAGTATTGTAGTAAAAGAAATTTCCTGGTTATTTGTGTTCACAGTGGCAAGCACCATGTAATCAGAATAAGACTTTGTTAATTCGCTACGGTCCCAATGGTCAGCACCTATAAAGAGAAAATTTTTGACCCCGGGAACAGAATTAACATATTTTTTGTTATCCAACCAAGTATCGTAAGCCTTTTTTTCATACTCGGTTCCGACACCGCTCGTTTCAATATTTCCGACATGGAAATTCTTTGCGATATGCAGTTTCTGTCCATCTTCGTACCAAATAGCGAAGACGGTATACCAGCCGTTTTGCGATAATTCTACCTCCCTGGTGTCGTATGCTGTTCTATATCCGTAACCGGTATTGTAGACAAAGGTCTTTCCTATTTTGATAAGTTCGTTCCACTGATAGTTGCCGTTGTACTCAAATCTTTCATTGCCCGTATACACCCATGCAAGATATACTCCGCTTATATTGTTTGAATCAAGAGTCAAAACTCTGTTGTTTAACTCAAGCCTTGGAACTCTATCTCCGTGACTGTTTGTATTAACGCCTTTCCCTTCCAAATAGGTTTGGTCCTCTATTGGTTCGACACCGTTTTTATATATTGTTCTTGCCGATAAGTCGCATATATCAAGTTTACCGTATGTATACTTTAACTGGGCATAGACTAATACTGCAATTACAACCAATAATATCGTCGCAAAAACCCAGAACAAAAAGCATTTATTTCGGTGTTTATATGGATATTTTTTCCCCCTGAGAAAAAATAATAGCTTGTCATTTTTCAGATTGGTTATCATTGTTTCTGTCTCCGTTCCGTCTTAAATCCCATTTTCTCTAATATTGTATTCTTAATATGTTTAATAAATCTAACACCTTTGGGATAAATCCCGCAAACACCATTTTCGCCGTATTTAGACGCAACGTACGCAAATCCATTTTTTGCGTACATTTTTCTCGCGGTTTCGACCTCTTTAATCGGCACTCCGTCCTCATTGCACGACAAATGCGGTTGTCTCGCCAATGCTTCACTTATATCGCGCTGTTCGCATATCACCTTCTGCTTAATTGCTTCAAACAAACGACTTCCATTTTGGGTATTTATAATGCAAAGCGATATTCCGAGATTCTCGTTTTCAAAATTTTTGATTCCCCAAAAATCACCGATTGTAATATCGGAAATACGGGACATTCCTGCATATCTGCAGGAAGTTATATACATATCGTTTTTTATGCTGTAACAGCTCGGTCTGAGTAATATATTTTTATAAAAAATTTTGCGGTAAATATTCTTTTTGATTTTTTTATTACCGATAATAAACGTTTCATTGTGTGCCTGCCATCCAAAAGATTTATCGCGAAAATCGGCGTGGGAAATTTCACCGTATTTTTTCTTTATGCAGTCAAGATAGTCTTTCCACAGAATCGGAGCCATAACGCCATGACAAACAATATCAGCCGTATACAGCAAGTCGTTTTTTTGACCCAAATACGAATATAAAGCCGCGACCTGACAAGGTGTACCTGAAAACAGAACTTTCAAGTCGTTATCCAAATCATTTTTTACCATTCTAAAAATATCTTCCGTTTTGCTCTGGACATATTTACTCCCTTGCAGCTTATATAATTGATTTACAGAATTAATGCGTATATGAGAAACTTCAAACAGCTCATTAAAAGCTGCACCATACACAGCACCGCCTGAATTTAATATACTTTTTGCAAGTTCTGCAAACAATCCGCCGGACTGACTCTTTTTTAAGACTTCCGCATCTTTGCTTTGTACGGCAAAAACATTTTCGGGCAAACTTTGTGAAACGGATTTGTTGATAAAATGACAATTACTCCGGCATTTTCCGCAGGAAACACATCGTTCTATATTAATCTGCGGATAATAAAATCCGTAATTATCCTGTTCCATTGTAATAGCATCTTTATTACATACAGCTTTACATACACCGCACCCGCTGCAATCTTCCTTTTTATCAAAAACCGTTGTCAACGTTTGTCCTCCCTTCAATTTAATTCTAAAGAGTTTTTGAGCCAAGAAATTGACTTATTTTGTTCTTTTAGGAGCTGTGAATTTACCTTTTCCCAATCTGTTTTTCTGATTTTTTCATTAGGAAGAAGCCTGTCCGATAAATCGAAAAGCGCAAGCAGGTCAATTATTCTTGCAGATTTTTCTGGATTTGATGCTTCGGCGTAAAACTCCTTTTTGAAAATCAGCGAAAATGCAACTCCGTGAAATGAATTTGTTACAACCGCCTCAGCTTCGGCAAACATTCCGACAAATTCTTCAGGCGAGGCTGTTTTGTACATAATAAAATCTTTGCAGGTTTGCATTTGTTTCAATGTAGGATTAATTAAAACAAGTTTATAGCCTTTGCTGTTTGCTAAAGCGCGCGCCTTTTCTATTGTGTACCGGCAGCCCTCCATCATATATACAAGTATGTACTTATCCGGCAGCTTGCGCGGCTTCTGCGCTATGTCTATCCACTTCGGAGCTCCTAAAAGAAGTGTCGGGTCCAATACATTCTCGACTGACTTATCCGTTAACTCAGCAATTGTTTTGCATACACTTTTTTCGCGAACGGAAATACTTTCAAACCTTTTAAGGAGTTCTATACATTTTGTCTTGTATTTCTGCGGGAAAGAATCATACCCAATGCTTGCGGCATATGAAATCTTTTTAATATCAGCGCCGGCAAAATCAAGAAAATAGCTGAAATCGCCTCCGGCTGCATCCGGATTCAATACTTGGTCGCTTCCCGTTATAATTGTTTCAAATCTTAACGCTGTCTTTTGTAATTCCTTCTTTGTTCTGCATTTCTTTGTTGCATTTAAGTGCTTTTTAGTAAATTCATTAAAGTTATGTCGTTTTTTTATTAATCCAAGGCTCTTTATGCACTTTTTTGCTCCTGAAGATAAATTCTTACAGTGCCGTGCATCAAAAGGACGATATAAACACTCTATATGCGGACATCTGTAATCTATTATTTCGGCATCTACCCCGAGTTCTGCAAGGACTTTTTCAAGAGCAAATGCTTGCAAAACGGCTCCGTAATTCAAAGCTCTGTGAAATGTAATAATTCCTGTTCGCTTATTCATTTGCTCTTCTCCTTTCAAAAAATTTTTTAGGGCATACTAATACAGCGATTGCACCAATCTTTTTCCTTATGCTGAAATTTTTACTGAATAAGTACGGAATTAAATTTTCCGACACATATTTTTTATAAGTTTTACTTCTTGTTTTTTCATTGTAATTAGCCATAATGCGAATCATGGTTACACATTGCATGGTTTTCTCGAGTTTTACGGCCCGCAGCAGGCGCGATTCACCTTCGGGAATCTTTTTCAATATTTTTTCACAAGCTTTTACGGCATCACACCATTTTTCCTGAAAAACATCTCTTTGTCCGCGTTGCGTAAGAGCACCAATACTGCAGTTTTCATAACAGTACAGCTTATTGTCTGATACACAGACGGCATTTTCACTCTTACAACATATGAGATAATCAAACAGAAACAATATATCTTCGGCTAAGGTTTGATTTTCGTCAAATATTATATTTTTCTTTTTTATAATATCTGTTTTAAATAATTTTCCGCCTATATATCCTTTAATTCCGCCTGTTTCATTAAACAAACTTAACTGTGCCTCCTGTCGGTTCAGTACGGTTACACTGTTTGAATTACCGTAAGAATCAGTTCTTGAGAGCCCGCAAGCAGAAATATCGCAATAATATGATTCTATGTTGTTTAGTAAAACAGAGACGTAATTTTCAGAAATATAGTCATCGGAATCCACAAAACAGCAATAATCTCCCGACATCATATCCATTCCTGAATTTCTGGCGGATGAAACACCGCCGTTTTCTTTATGCAAAACACGAAAGCGTTTATCTCTTTCGGCGTAAGCATCACATATTCCGCCGCTGCCATCCGTGGAACCGTCATCGACCAGGATAATTTCTATATCAGACTCCGTTTGGCTAATAATACTGTCTAAACATCTGACAAGATATTTTTGTGTGTTGTAAATTGGAACGATAATAGAAACCTTCATTTTAGCTACCTGCCGATTTATTATAATGACCATAGCCTGAATGCAAGCTTTGGTGTAAAATAAGTAAGCAACATACCTATTTTCTTTTTTGCCCCAATATATGGGCTTTTCAAATATGCAAGCATATTTTCTTTTATATACTTTCGCATATTCTTGTATTCCGGTGCATTGCTTTCTCCATAATACGCCAACACACGAACAGCAGTAGAACTATGCCAGGCTTTCATCATTTTAACCTGTTTTTTAAATTTGTCAAAACCTTTATGGGAATCGTAAATAATCAAATCAAACACATCCGCATAATGAAACCATTTCTCTGCTGCTCTGTTATTTTCAGTAATTCCGCGTATTATGCCCGTATTTTCCCTTGTTATATAATGATATGTGCAAAAAGAGGCATAGCACCCACTCTTTGCATATTTCATATATTCATAATTAAAATAATGGTCTTCAAACAAGTATCTTTTTTCATCGGGAAAGCGTATATTATATTTCTTGATAATCTCATTTTTATATAATTTATTCCAAACAAAAGCACCATACGAACGATTAATCGGTATCAGCATATTATTTAGGAACGTCTCGTTATCCATGAGCTTACTCCTGAGCTCTGTTCGATATTTTTCATTCCCGTTTTCATTTTCAAGAATATATCCGCAAGCTGATATATCACAATCGTTCATTTTAATTGCATTCAATAAAAATTCTAAATAATTCGGACTAACATAATCATCTGAGTCGACAAAAGCCACATACTCCGCGGTGCATTTTTCAATTCCGGTATTTCTTGCAGCAGCAAGACCGCCGTTTTTTCTGCAAACTGTGATAAATCGGCTGTCTTGTTTTGAAAACTCCTCACAGATATCCAATGTTTTATCTGTTGCGCCGTCAACAACGATGATAACTTCAAAATCAGTATATGTTTGTTTTTTCAGACTTTCCAAACATTTTGTTATGTATTTTTCGGTATTATACGCTGCAACGACAACTGAAACCATATATCATTACTCCAAACTCACTTGATATATTTTGATTTGTTGGTAATCTGCCATTTGATTTTTGCAATCTCTTCTCTATGTCTGAAGTATATACCTGACGAGAAACCGACAGAGATAATATAAACATACACTGTTTCCAAGTCATAGAGCGGATTTCCGGTGATACAATATGCCAAGAAAAAGACTTGATAACACAGCGAAAATATCAATGCAATTTTTGTTTTATCGGAAAGATGAAGCACATTTTTTGTGCTCTTTACCACAAGCTGTATCGTCTGCGTTATTGCCGATATAAACAGCGATATAAAAATTGAAAAACCTATAACGCCCGTTTCGCATAATAACTGAAGAAAGACGTTATGTGCATCTCTCAGAACGGAATCCTGATTATAAAAATTTACTACTTCCTTGCTGAATTCGCGCCACCCAATGCCTAATATCGGAGATTCCTTGAAGAAATTCCATGCTATTGCATAAAGCTTAAATCGTCCGTTAGAAACGTCTGCTGTTTCGTTTTCTGCTGCAAACATTGCAGTTATTCTCTCAAACGCAGAAGCAATACCTTCTACATAAAATGAAAGAGCGTATATGACAAGCGATATACTGCTGATTATAAACAATACCGTTACTAATTTATTTGCAAAAGCGCCCTTTTTACATATGATATAAGATACAAGTATTGCAAAGATCGAGAAAATAAGAACGCCACGTTTGCCGGTCAATATAAGAGAAAAAAGGACAACTAAAAGCAACAAAACCTTCCACGATATATTCTTGCGGGATTTCATAAAACACAACGCAAATGAGGCACATAATGAAATTGCCATATAAATCCCATTCTGGCTGTAATGATTTGACAGACCGACCGCATGATGATTTTTTTTCACCTGCTCATACAGATGTGCTCTTTGGCTGGAATCAAAATTCGGATATATATTAGCCATATAAAAATCAGTGTCAAAATAAAACCATAATGTTGCTATAACATGCACAAGTCCGGCAGCAAGTATGCAGTAAAAAATAATATGAAAAAATTCTTCATCATACTTCATAAGTATAACAATTAAGACAAGAACCGCATATCTAACAATATATGTAAGATTTTCATCGATGTTTTCTGTTGTCACCAACATCACAAGGAGGGTCAGAATAAGAAGCCATTCCATTGGCTGTATTTCTATTTTGTGTAAACTAAGCTTTTTGTCTGTTATAAAGTACGCTAACAACAATGCTATTGCAAACCCCTGGATTATAAGCGTAGAGGCGGATGAAGCGGTAAACATAAATATGCTCATAAGCTTTGTATGATAGACATTAAAAATAAGAAGAAATGCCGATATCCATAACATATACGTGTGTTGCACCTTCGGAACCTGAATTGTATGTTTGTCCACATCCGCACTCCTTTCTTTCTATTTTTTTAACTTTGCAGTCAGTTTTTTAACACTATAATATAGTCCGAGTTTTGCTAATATGTTTCGCAAAAGCTTATTTAATCTAACGTTCAATGTTATAGGCACCCATTTGTTAAAAAGCTCGTCCGGCAGCATTGAACAAACATCTTGGAAAAATCTCCGTCTTTCGGGGTTGTGTGAAATACTCTTAAGCATTTCAGTCGTATTGCTGCATACTTTTTTCGTTTCGCCTTCGCAAGCCCGTATATTATTCTGTATCTTATCAAAAAGTATTTCGGCTTTTTCCGAATGAAGCATTACGAAAGTAGTTCCCTTATTATCATCAAAATTCTTGTCTATCTCTGACGCGGAAAAGCAATCCCAAAGTGTAAAATCACTGCATCGTTCAATTTCTTTGAAACGGCAATTTGAACAAACCGGGCGACAAATCATTCCCTGATAAAACAGTTTGAGCATAGGGTCATATTCCAGACCGTTGTGGTACAGACATACATTATCTCTGTATAGGCTCATAGTTGTATGAGTGTAACCCGAGTATTTATCTCTGAATAAAACTTTATTAAATCCGCCGAATCTTTTCTTTTGATAATCAATATATTTTTCAAAAACGAGCGGTGAAGGAATACCGCGGCACACGACATCAACTGTAATGAGGTTTTCGTTGTAGTCCGGCAAAAACTTTTTTAACCCTGCGACCTGACATGGTGTGCCGGAAAAAAGAACTTTTTTCCCTTCAATTAAGGAATTTTTTATTTTAAAAAAAGTGTCCCCCAAATCACTTTGGGAATACTTAGAGTTTCTGAATAATGCGAGCTGCTCTACATCATAAGCCGGCATATGACGGACACGGAAATTTTCATCCATTCCCGCGCCGAATACGATTCCGTCGTTTTTAATAATATATTCCGCAATAGCTGTAAATGCCCCACCCGATGTACTCTCACGGCGAATCCTGTCATCTTTATGCTGTACAACAAAAACACGCCTGCTGTAACTGCCCGTCTTTGGTTTTGATTTTACAGAACATACAGACATACACTTTTCGCAATTTATACAGTTTTTATCACCAATATAAGGATAATAAAATCCTTCACTGTCTCTTTTCATTGAAAGACATTTCGTCGGACAAGCACAAACACAGGCGCCGCAGCCGCTGCAATCGTCTTTATTTATCAAGTTTATCACATTATTGCTGCTCATAAATTCGCTCCATTCGTTTCCCCATATCCGCCGCATCGTATCCTGAAGCTGTTATTTTATCAGATACATTCTTTCGTCCGTATGTTTTAGCAAGTGATATTGACTTTTTTGCCCATTCAGATGCACCTGAATCAAGCGGCATAGAAACGGCACGGTTTGTAATCATAATCTCGCTTGTTATAGCATCCGAAAACAAACACGGCAAATCGGCGGTTTGCGCTTCGACACCGGCAATAGGTAATCCTTCGTGGAAAGAAGGAAATAAAAACAAATCCATTGCTTGGTAAAAACGGGCAACATTGGGTCTTGACCCCATAAATTTGATGTGCTTTGAAACGCCTTTTTTTATTGCATATTTACGAACACTGTCCATGGCTTCGCCTTTACCTAAGAATAGAATAATTGTGTTTTCTTCTAATTTTATCGCTTCGGATATAATATCAACCATAAAGTAATGATTCTTCTGTGGAATAAAATTTCCAACATGGCCCAACACCAATTTATTGTCCCAACCAAATTCCGCCCGAACTTCATTTCGCACCTTTTCGTTGTATGAGAACAAATTCGTATCGATACCGTTTTTAATTATTTGAATTGTGTTATTATTTCGAAAATACTTTTCTCCATATAGCCATATAGCCGCTTCTTGCGAACAAGCCAGCTTTACGGTTGATATTTTTCTCACAAGCGGTCTAAATAAAAAATGAAAAATATCTGCTGTCTTTCCGCCAACCGAAGCAGTGTTGTGTGAATGTGCGATAATTTGCTTAACGCCTGCAATACGGCAAATTATAAAGGCCATAGGGTTAGCGCATGAATTTTTATGAATATGTACCGCATCATATTTTTCGTTTTTTAAAAGTTTGTATAATGACCGGCAATATGGCAGAATGGTTTTTTGAGGAGGTAAATGGTGTATTTTAACATTATTCTCCCGAAAAAATGGAATTAGCGCGCTGTCAGGGTATGTTGTTACAAATTCAAACGATATAGTATTGTTGTCTGTATTATTGAATAAGTTTCTTTGAAAAGAAGCAATTCCGCCAATACTCTTAGTCAAGCTGAGATGCAAAATCTTTTTCTTGCTCATCACAACTTACTCCTTGCAATATTTCTTCTATAAAATCTTTGCTTTTATTTATGAATGATGAAACTTTATTATTTACAGTTTCATAATCAATATCATCCAGGGGTGCGTTGTTATGTTCTTTGCCGGAGTCACTTATTAATCGGTTTTCAAGTCCTATCATTCTTAAAAAAGATTCGATTCTTGAGTTTGTCCCGTGTTTTTTTGATGTAAAACGATTGAACGCAAAAAAATTCTTGTTAAATATTGCGGAAAATGCTGTTGCATGAAACGAATCTGTACATACATATTCAGCATTTGAAATGAGGCCTAAAAACTCATTTGGAGAGCAGGAGGCAATCGGATAGTCAATGCTTTCATCTGATGCAATGTAAGAGTCGTTATGTACTACCCCAAGCACCGGAAGCCCAGTAACAGCCGAAAGCTTTTTTGCAAATTCACGGCATCCCATTCCTGCTCCGAGAAAGTATGTGAAAATGTACTTTTGATTAGGACAACGCGAAGTATCAGAAAGCATATTCCATTGATTTTTTGTAAGCAGGAAAACAGGGTCGCAAACCACACAAGGAGTTTTACCTGTGAGTTCTTTTACTAAACGGCTGCCACTGTTTTCACGCACCGAAATCGCAGACAAGCGGTTCAAAAAAAGACTCGCCTTTGATTTATAACATCTATCTAATTCGGCAACACCGAAACTTGTTGCGTATGAAAACTTTGGTATATTGTCCGGCACCCAGCTCAGTGTGTAATATTCAGGAAATAGGTTATCCGGCCTCCACAACTGGTCGCTTCCAACCACAATCATGTCATATATTACAGACAAATTTGTTAATTGCTTCAGTGAAGATGCACTTTCACTTGAAAGATTAAAATTTTTCCGGAAATCATCAAATTTCTGCACACGTTTGCTATGCTTGTGGCCAAGATTTCTGTAATTGAGTTTTTGCAATATCTTCAAATATATCATGGGAAGTTTTGAAAAGAGCAAACCGGCCTTGTTGATATTAAGAAGATAGTATTGCCTTTTTTTAGCATTAAGGTATGATTTCAAACCTTCAACAGATATAGTATCACATTCTATACCTTTAGCTGTGAAGTATTCCTGTAAAGCATATGCTTGCAGTATGCTACCATAGTTATTGATAAAATAGCATGATACTATTCCCAATTTCATCTGCTATATTCCCCGCCCTTATAAATTCGCAATCATCTTTATCGTCTGATTCGCCGTTCTTTTGAAATCAAACCTTTCGGATGATTCAATACATTTTTGTTTGATATCATTTGATTTTTGACGTTGCTCATAAGTCATAATTTCATCTGCAATGAGTTCCGGGTTTCTGCACTCTATAAGCCTGCCGGAAATTCCGTCTTGTATAATTTCTGAAACGGCACCTACGTTTGTTGCTACAACGGGTTTACCCAAAGCTGCATATTCAGCAAGGCACAGACCGAAACCTTCCCATTTTGAAAACAAAACAGCGACATCAAAAATTGAAATATATTCATAGGGATTATTCACCCAACCGGTAATTGCTGTTTTATCGAAAACATTATTATTTTTAAGTGCCGTTATAAAATCTTCCTTAAGGTCTCCGTCTCCAACCCAAATAAAGCGTGTATCGGGGTGCCTTTTTGCAATATGGCCGGCAACATCCGCAAAAAGCAACGGGTCCTTCTGTTCGGACAATCTCGCAGCACAGCCGACAATAAAATCTTTTTCTTTATATCCAAGTTCGTTTCTTTCAGCTTTTATTGATTTACATTTATCTAAGTCTATACCGTTAAGAATGACTTCGATTTTGTTTTCATTACAAATTCTGTTTCTTAATGCAATTCTTTTTTCGTATTCTGAAATAGTTACTATTTTATCCGTAGCTGCTGCCAGAATTTTTTCCAGAAAACGATAAAAAATCTTTTTCTTGGATGATACATCCATATCAAATGACCAACCATGAGGATTGTATATCACTTTACATCTTAATCCTATTGCAGCTATGCGCCCTATCGCTCCGGCCATTGATGAATGGCAATATAAGACATCCGGCTTTTCTTTTTTTATTATTTTTCGTATTTTTGAAACAGCCTTCAAGTCTTTTGACACCGATATTTTTCTAGGCACATCCACATCATATATCGTACAGGCCTTTGTAGGTAATGATTCTTTGTTGTATTCCGAAGAACATATCAATACTGTATCATAATTCTTATATGTGTGTTCAATCAACATTCTTGTATAAACTTCTACGCCGCCTCCGTGAACAAGGGCAATATGCAAAACTTTACAGTGCCTGTCCACCTTAGAACACTCCCTTTCTTGAAAGCACCCGTCTGATTGTGGCAAAAAAGATTTTCGTATCAAATTTTAAAGACATATTCTTTATGTAATATAATTCCATTTCCTGACGTCTGCCATCAGCGTATCCGACATCGTTTCGGGCGTAAGCCTGCCAGTATCCTGTAAGTCCGGGTTTTACACTGAGCAAAGTTGTTCTGTCTTTTCCGTACAGCAATGTTTCTTCTTTGAGAACAGGTCTTGGTCCTATAAGACTCATATCGCCTTTTATTATATTTAAAATTTGCGGCAATTCGTCTGCAGATGTCTTTCTTAGTATATTTCCTATCGCCGTAACTCGTGGGTCATTTTCCAACTTGTATTCTTTTTTATATTTTTCTAATTCATCCGGTGTTAGGAAATCCTCTAATTTATCAGCATTAATCTTCATTGTTCTAAACTTATACATATAGAAGGTTTTTCCGTCTTGACCTATTCGGGCAGACTTGTACAACACAGGACCGCCATCTGTAAATTTAACGACCGCGGCAACTAAAATATATATTATTAAATACATTGGCATAACAAGCAGCGAAAAGAGTAAATCAACACATCTTTTCGTAAAGCGATACATGATACTTCCGGCGTTTATTGTTTGCATATTTGCAGCCGAAATATAATTGATATTTTGTTTAAGCTCAGGCATACTTTCTCCCTTCGTTTATTTTGAAAACAAATATTCATATGCTCTGTTAAATCTGCGATAGCTCCCCTTTTCTCTATGAACATCACTCCCGATGGCATATACGCAGTCTTGTTCTATCCACTTTGCAATCCGTTTTCGTTCTTTTCTTATACATACATCATCGCTGTTAATCTGCAAAACAGCACCAATCTCAAGCATTTGCTCTACAATGAAATCAGAATAGCGATTTGGATGCGCCATGACAATGCCAAATCTTTTTTTCAACTGCTCGACGGTAATAAAATACAGTTCAGTAATCAGCGATTCAGTTAACGGTAATTCAAGTAAAATATTATTTCCGTCCGGCATACACAATCTATCGATTTCGGAAAGATTATGCAGTCCGGGGATGAGAAGAATCTCTGCCCCCAATTTAACGGGAATTTCAAGCCCGATGTTTTTAATCGACTCTAAAGCTCGCTGTCTTTTAGCGCAAAAGTTTTCAACATTCGATTTATGCAGATAACAATGCGGAGTGGCATAGATTTCTTCAATCCCGTATTGTTTTGCCTTTTTTATGAGCAAAATACTCTTTTCGACGCTTTCGGCCCCATCATCGATTCCGGGCAGTATGTGCGAATGATAATCAATTTTAGGCAAAAACATTCTACCACCGACTTATTTTAAGTTTTTTTGTATAATCCAAATTAGCAGTGCCCTAATATTTGTACTTTGAATAATCGCTGTAATAATTTTTATAATATCTGCCGTATTTGCTGTATTTTCCATATCTGCTGTATTTTCCGTACATTTCCGTTTTCGGATCAACATTTTCCAGCATAATACCGAGTATTTTTGCATCTACTTGTTCCAAAGAATGAACCATCTGTTTAATATCATCTACGTTTGAAAATCCTGCCCGCACGGCGAGAAGATAACCGTCGATTTTATCTGCAAGAACAGTCGCATCGGTGACGACATTAATCGGCGGCGTATCGATAATGACATAATCATAGTTTTTGCTGCATTCATCTAGCAATGTGCTTACTCTTGGTGTTGCAAGGAGCTCTGCCGATGAACTGCTGACATTGCCGGAAACTATGATATCAAACCCAAAATCGGCATCTTTTACTATTTCGGCATTGTCGCTTATACCGGCGAGGTATTCCGAAAGTCCTTCCTGCTTATCAATATCCAGATATCGCGCTATTCTCGGTCTGCGCATATCCGCATCAATCAAAAGAACTTTTTTACCTGCCTGTGCCAACGTTTTTGAAACATTAATACCGCATGTGCTCTTTCCTTCTGAGGCGACTGCACTGGCAATAACAAATTTTTTACAGATGTCTTTGGTAGGTAAATAAAAAATATTTGTTCTTGCCATACGATATGCTTCTGAAACCGCAAAAGATGTATTCTCATTCAATATAAAACGATAAGAAAGGACATCTGAATTTTTCTTCGATTTTTTATTTCTTTTTCTCTTTTTAGAAAAAATTTCTTCGTACGGCGGGATAATGCCGATAACCGGAATTTTGAAGTTGTTTATAATTTCGTTCCTTCCGTAAACGGTTGTATCCATAGAGTTTGCAAGCAGAATATATCCACAAGATAAAATGAAACCAATAGCAAAGCCGATAAATGAATTACGGGCTATTGGCCAATTATAATCATCAATATCCGGCACTTTAGCTTCCTCTATCACTTCAACAGACGCAGCCTTTACAATCCTTATAATTTCGTCCGGCACAATTTCGACAATTTCGTTTACGATATCAGCAGCCATTTGCCTGTTTTGTGAAGTAGCTGAAATATAAAATGCCTCAGTTTCGTTAATGGCGCTTCCCGTAAGAATGCCATTGATTTTTTTGGCTGTTAATTCCGGATATGTTCCTCTCAATTTATCTGCAACCTGCTCCAATACAGGGTCAGAGCGAATTATTATCAAATAGGTATCTACCAACGATTTTGAAACTGTTAAATCTCCGGTTGTAATATACCTCTCATCGTTTTTTTCGTTATAAACGTAGAGCTTTGCAGTTGCCGTATATTCCGGATTCACAAAGCAATATGTAAATCCGCCGAATGCTGCCATTCCGATAAGCGAAACAATAACAATCAGCAATATACTGTGCCATAAGGCAAGGAATACATCCTTTACAGTCAAATTCATTAAAAATCGAACCTCCATATTTCTACCGCAATCAAAACCCACAAAGACATACCTTATGGACTTTGATTGCAGTACTTCCCTTTGAGGAAGTACTGCACAAGTTTTTAGTTAAGCTCTACTGTGTAATATGAATTACACCTTTCGCCATCTTTCATATAACGAATATAAACTGCATACCAGCCGGCTGTATTTTGTCCCCACGCCTTGCCGTCTTTCGGATTAGTGTATTGCTGTTTCAATAATTTTCCGTTAATATCAGAGAATTTTGCGGCAGCCGCTGAAAACTCATTCCAATTCGTAATATACATATCATCTGTGCCGATGTATGCAATAGTCACTTTGGCAACATCAAATCCGCTTGCCGACAAAACTATTTTGCCTTCTTCCGCTGTTACGAACGGACCGTCTGTCGGTTGCGGCTCATAATCAGCAACGGTGAATGTATAATACTTTGCAAGTGTTTTATTTACGTTTTCATCAAAGTACTTTATAAATGCAACATAATTTCCGTTATTGTCGAATGTTTTAGTGTAATCAAGTGTATTAAGTACTTTTTCATATCCGCCGCTGCCGTTTATATCCTGATATTTCTTACCGGCTTTTATAAAGTCATTCCAAGTAAGATTGTTCGCATTAAACTCAGTGTCTCCGACATATGCAGCACCTATTGTAGATGAAACATTTCCATTCATTTTCAAAGTTTTTGTCTTAATGTTATACGAAAGCGAAGGTATCTCAAAGCTTACAGCATTTTTGACATTGTATGTAATATAATCAACCGCTGTTGCCCCGTCATCTTTCGTATATTTTACAAATGCAACGTAGTTGCCGCGCGTTCCCGGGGTTCTTTTTGTAAAATCCGTATAGACAGCATATCCTACGGAACTGTTTAAATTGGTATATTCTTTGCCTGCGGCAACAAGCTTATCCCAGTTTATATTGTCCGCATCAAATGTTGCTCCGCCAACATAGACAATCCCAACCCGACAGCTCGCAGTTGCTTTTTTAACGAGAGTAAGCGTGCTTCCGTCCCACTCAAGATACGGGACAAGCGGTTCTTCAGGTTCAGGGTCAACCTGATTTTTCGTGAACTTCGCCGTATATCTTTTGTCTGCCATTACATTTTCAACCACAAATTCTGCCGTTTCACAAACCTTTGTATCGCCGTCATACCAGCTGTCAAAGGTATAACCGTCATTTGCCGTTGCGGTTAGGGTTACGCTATCGCCTTCCGTCACTTCGCCGCCGCCGGAAACCGTGCCGCCGTCCTCAGCTGTGGCCGTTATGGTATAAACCTGCGGTTTTGATATATTGACAGTCCTGTTGTCGCTTGCCCAATCATAGTTAATCAGGTTATCGGTCGCACCGATAACGGTGGTGCTGATTTGGTTCTCCGCATAAAAGGCTCCTGCTTCAGAGCCTGCTGTCGGAAGGGTCGCGTTTGCCCATCCTTCGCCGAAAATAAAGGTCGTTACGGGAGTATTAGATGCAAATCCGCGAAGCTGCGTCTTCGTGCTTAAAGTGAATGTGCTTAAATCGAGCGTTGTAAATGCCTTGCTTTTATAACCGCATTTATAGAACATGTATCTCATATCTGTAGCTTTTGACGCAGTAAACTTATCCCCCAAATCAAGGGTGAATGCCTCGGAGTCGTAGGCACACAGCCGAAACATATTTAACATATTGGTTACCTTTGATGTGTCAAACCAACTTCCCAAATCAAGGGTGAATACCGTGGAATCCTCACCGCAGAAAGAGAACATGGACTCCATATTGGTAACATTTGATGTGTCAAATTTATTTCCTAAGTTAAGGGTGAATACTGGTGAATGCCCGCCGCAGGCTTCAAACATATCCCTCATATCGGTAACGCTTGATGTGTTGAACTTATCGCCTAAATCAAGAGTAAATACCTTGGAGACGTAACCGGTAAACGAAAACATATGCCCCATATCAGTAACATTTGATGTATCAAACTTATTTCCTAAATTAAGCTCAAACACCCAGGAATAAGAACCGCAGGTAGCGAACATATATCTCATATCAGTAACATTTGATGTATCGAACTTATCACCTATGTTAAGCGTAAAGTCTCTGGAACTATAGCCGCAGAAATAGAACATAAAGGCCATGTTGGTAACATTCGATGTGTCAAACTTATCCCCTAAATCAAGTGTGAATTTTGTGGAATCCTGACCGCATCTATTGAACATGTACTCCATGTCAGTTACCTTTGATGTGTTAAACTTGGTTCCTAAATTAAGAGTAAATTCCGTGGAACTATAGCCGCATTCATCAAACATTTGGGACATACTGGTGACATTTGACGTATCGAACTGATCCCCCAAATCAAGCGTGAATACCGTGGAACTGTGGCCGCACCCGGCGAACATGCATGACATATCGGTTACGTTTGCCGTGCTGAACTTATCCCCCAAGTTAAGTGTGAATTTTGTAGAACTATAACCGCATGCGTCAAACATGCACTTCATATCAGTAACATTCGATGTATCGAAATTATTCCCCAAATCGAGCGTGAAATCCGTAGAATTATAACCGCAGCCGGAGAACATACTTGACATATCGGTAACGTTTGATGTGTCAAGTATATCAAGTCCCGTTATGCTATTAATCTTTTCGCCGCCACAAAATGCACCTGCAAGGCTCTTCCCCGCTATGATTTTTCCGTAGCCGCCGATGTAAAGCTCTGTACCGTCCATCCACGCCTTTATACTGTTGTTGCCGTTTGCGGAATAGTCAGAGCATACGGTATCGGTTAGATTGTAATCCGCCAAATCCACAAAATGCACGGCAGTAATTGCATCCGCACCTATTTCCGTGACGCCATCGCTGCTTATTTTGCTTAAAAGTGTACTGTCAAGGCTTGTGCTGAATAGACAATTCGATTTGAATGTCTGAATTTTAAGATAATTTCCACTGTTCGCTTCAGTGCTGATTTCCGTAACATTTTTCAGCAGTGTCGAATCTGAGCCGTCAGGATTATCACTGTATTCTATGTCCATCATGACATTATCCTCTAAGCGGATATTCGCCGCGCCTGATATTACAGACCAGTTGGATGTTTCGTTATCAATAAGAAATAATGGTTTATCACTGTAACATATTTGAACATATGCATCCGAACGAGCAATCATTGCCATGCGCCCGGTTCCCTCGATTTTTCCTGAGTAGAGATAAACACTGCCTTTAACGGCATATAGCGCATACTCACGAGCTGTGCGGAGATAGCCGTCTAAAAGGTAAAATTCACCGCCGACTATGCGAACTGTATTACTGCCTTGGTCCCCGGCATTATATATTGTGATACCGTCCGCATAAACCGCACCGCCATTTATCAATATAGTGGCTTTCTCAAAATTAGAGCCTGTAACACCGGATATTGTTCCGTTTCCGGTTAACTCGAGACTGCCGCCGTCGACACCAATACCGCAGAGCACTGACGAGGAAGGGTAATATCCATTAGGTGTTGTCAAGGTCTTTCCGTTTGTGTCCAAAACCAAATAGTCTTCTGTGTTTGTCAGTGTATTTTCTGCCCTACAATCATCGAGCAGCTTAATCGTTGCCTTGTTTTCTGCGGTGGTGTCAAAGGAAATAGCCACATCCCACGCCTCATCAATTGTGGTGTAAAAATTTGTATTCCCCTCAAAACTGACACTCGCCACATCATTATATGCTGCGTAGCTCATTATCGGCATAACCGCACACAGTATCAATATACAGATAAAAAGTGACAGCAGACTTTTCATTTTCTTAAACATAATTTCGCACCTTTCAGTTATATTTTTTATATTCAACAAATTACTTGTTTTTTTCCAGCAACACTTGGTCGGTTTTCGTTCTCAGCAAAAGCAGCATATCAAACTCTTTAAGAGTAATATCAAGGCCTTCTTTGCCGAACAATGATAATATTCTTGACAAATACTCTGTTCTGGTTATATTATTTCTGCACAATGCGAGTTTTTTTAGCTCTTCTTTCAACTCCTCATTAGTGTCCAGCTCATAATTGAATTTTGCCACCTTATCAAACGTTACCTTTCTCTTTCTGAAAAACAATGTTTTCACCTCCATGCAACAAGCACATCTAATTATATCAGAAAGACGTCCCGGTGAATTGTTTTAGTCGTAATTGGTCGTTTTGTTGCGTAATTGGTCTTTTCAAGAGTTTAATATAATACAAGCGGTTAAAATCCCGTTATCGACACTGTATTTGATGTCGCCGGCATATTTGCGTATTGCCGAAAGCATGCCGGCTATTCCGATTCCGCGGTTTTTAATCATATTGTTCTCTATGCAGATATCCTGTCTGCATGGATTTGAGCATACAATTACCGTTTTATCCGCAACAGTTCGGATATTTACTTTTATCTCACCGTCTGCTTTACACTCAATACAGCCGTTTATTGCGTTTTCCAAAAGATTTGATAAAACAGCAACAAAGTCCATATCGGATATTGCTGTTTTTTCTCCGACATCCGCCTCAACTGAAACTGAAATTCCGTTCTTTTGTGCTTTTGTACAAAAGCTGTTCAAAATGGCATTCACGGTAATGTTTGGACAGAAGTCGCTTGTTTTTGCAGAGTCCATGCTGTCATTATATTGCTCCAGATAACTGAGAGCCTCTTGGATTTCACCTCTTTTCAGCATAGACTCAATGTTTTGATTATGATGTCTGAAATCATGGCGAATGGTTTTTGCCGCCAGTTCATTTTCCTTTGCGGTTTTAAGCTGTCCTTGTAAATAAGCTACATTTTGTTTAATTAACTCAGTGTTACTTTCGGCTATCATAGATTTGAGCGTGCCGAAAATGACCCATAAAATTGATATGTAGATTAAAACGGAAATTGCAAAAAACGGAATATATCTGTCTGCATTTTTGTATTCGGCTTTGAAAATTACGACAAATGACGCAAATATTATCAAAAACAAAGCCGAAACAACCGATATGGAGTACCATGTTTTGAGGCGTTTACCGGACACAGCTCTTACCGAAGGGCGCAAAAAGTGTATGTATATTAGAGCCACCGGAATGAATAAAACGGTTCTTATAATATTTCTCGCGTAATATGTAACTATCTCAGGCGCTCCTTTGAAAAACACACTGCATATGATAAGTGAAATACACACGAACATACTGAACACATTTGCATAGCTGATAAACAGAAAAATCTTTTTGCAAACAGGGTCGGCCGAGCTTAATATAAAAACAAAGAAAGCCATAACAATCGTACTTGTAAAGGCTGCCGCATAATAGCCGGGACTGTCTCCGAACATTGCATAGGACAACATTACAAAGCACACAAACGCAACGAAGAATCCCAAATAAATCAATGCTGTTTTTCGGGCGGAATATTTCAACTCTGTCATTGCCCAAAATGAAACCAGATGTGAAATTCCGAGCAAAACCATAGCTGTAAATATATGTATCACTTTTTAACCGCCTCTTCCCTGTAAAAATCAAAGTACTGCTCCTTAACAGCGTTTCTGAGACGTCTCGGAATGGGGATACTCTGCCCGTCTATCATGATGAGCTCGGTCTGAAGAATACTCTGCACACATCTCAGATTCACGACATATGAAGCGCCGACCGATATAAAACCTTTCACGCTGTGAAACATATTTTTCATATCGGCAAGGGTTGTGCGCGTTTTGATATTCTTTCCCGATTTTAAATATATTTCAACGGTATGGTTTCGTGATTCCATATACAGTACCTGATATAAATCAATGCGGTGTATTTCCCGTCCGCACGTTACGGGTACAAATAAACGTTTGTTTCTTTTCTCAAGCACCCTGTCAAGTGTTTCGATAAGTCTCTCTTTTGTGAATGGCTTTGTCAGATAGTCGTTGACGTGCATTGCAAATGCCTCAACCGCAAAATCAGGGCTTGTCGTTAAAAAAATGATATCTGTATGATCTTCGCTTTTTGTTTTAAGCTCCTTTGCAATTTCGGTTCCCAGAATGCCCGGCATACAAATGTCGAGAAGCGCAACATCCGGAACACCGTTTTTGCTTATGTCCTCCAACATATCAAGAGGATTTGAGAAGCAGGTAATTGTAATAAAAAGTTCAGGATGGATTTTCGCATATTCCAACACAATCTGTTTTATATTTTCAAGTTCATTTATCTGATCATCACATATTGCAATATTCATTACAAAACCTCCTTTCGGTGCTTTTACCATACCTCAGTTATAATATATTCAATGTTATAAAGTCTTTGATATGTTATTGCAGAATAAATTCCCGAAATTTTATACGTTTATTTTAACACATTTCGATGTAAAAACCAAGACTTCGCTTGATTATTGTGTGGTTTTTCATGTAAAAAAACGTTCAAGACAGATGTAATCTGTTTTGAACGTTTTTTTGGCTGCCGGACTAGGATTTGAACCCAGACAAACAGAGTCAGAGTCTGTCGTGCTACCCTTACACAATCCGGCAACGAACTCTTATTATTATACAGAAAAATAAGGAAATGTCAAGAGTAATTTTCAATTTTTCCTTTTTTATTATTACCGGATACAAATATATCTATTCATTTATCTTTTAGACAGTGTTTATAAAACTCGTTTGAATACACAGATGCTGAAAAAGGATGTACTTTAATATATCCGTTTCTGCACAAGCCTCCCCCCAAAACCGTTTCTAAACACTTGCAGTTTCTCAACTTGAGTAACCTTGTGTGCTTACTTCGGTTGATTACGGCAACTGTCATATCACCGGCGTTATTTTGTCGTCTTACGGCAATAACTCCTCTTTTTGCATAAATAACCGAAAAATCGCCGTTTATGAGACTGCGAGACGATGTTCTGATGGTTCCGAGTTCTTTATAAAAACCGAGCAAACGCTCATCACAGCTCTTCCAATTTACATATCTCCTGTTAAACGGGTCTTCAAACCCCTCCATACCGCGTTCATCGCCGTAATAAATACACGGGGAGCCCGGGAACATGTATTGCAGAACAGCTGCCTGACGTATCCTCATTCTTGCTGTTTTCAGCTCTTCTTCCGAGAGGCGTCTTACTGCCCGCTGAGTCTTTGAAACGTCTCTCATTGCACCGACCGAAAGCTCATTCAGTGCCCTTACCGTGTCGTGTGTTCCGATAATATTCATAAGACAGCGCTGTGAGCATTTGGGGTAGTTTTCCGCGATGCTCTCAAATACTTCTCTTGCGTCCTGCGCAGTACACTCATTCCGAAGAAATGCAATTATCCCATTCTTTATGGGGTAATTCATTACTCCGTCAAGGATTCCGTCTGTAAAGTATTTTTTATTTACTCCATATGCCTGTTTTGTCGACGCGTCTTCCCAAACTTCACCTATGATGAGTGCATCGTCCGACTTCGACCGTGCACATTTTTTTACTTCATTTATAAAGGTGTCGGGAAGCTCGTCTGCAACATCAAGTCTCCATCCCGCAACGCCGACATCCATCCATTTGGAAATAACGCTGTTTTTCTCTCCGGATATAAAATCGGCATATGTCGGTTCAAGCTCGTTTACCTGAGGAAGCGTGTTTATTCCCCACCACGATGAATATTTTCCGTCAGCATCTATGTCATACCAGCGCCTGTACGGTGAATTAACATCATTCCACGCACCCGAGTCATTGCCATATCTATGCTCTTTGTTGAAATATATGCTGTCTGACCCTGTGTGGCTGAATACACCGTCGAGAATCACCCGCATCCCGTTCTTTTTGCAAACACGGCAGAGTTCCCTTAAATCATTCTCATCGCCGAAGTGGCTGTCTACTTTCATGTAATCGGCGGTGTTATATTTATGATTTGACCATGCCTCAAATATTGGACACAGATAAATATTCTTAACGCCGAGGCTCTTTAGATAGCTTATCTTTTCTATTATGCCCCTAATATTTCCTCCGTAAATATCCCGGTTTTGGACAATTCCGTTTTCGTCAGGTTCATAAACAGGTGTTTCGGAAAGGTCTGAATGTACGAAAAAGTATTCGTCTTTTTCTATTTTGGGGGATTCTGAAGAACGATTAAACCTATCGACAAATATTTGATACGTCACACCGTCAGCAAGCCACGCGGGTGTACTGTAATCATAAGAATAAACTGTTAGCTGGAATCTTGCGGTATTCTCCTTGCTCTCTGAAAGTCCGCTTTTTCCGAACCACAGAACTTTACCGTCAAAAAGGTGCAGTTCAAAGCAATACCAAATTATTGCAGGATTTTCAGCGGAAAACAAACACTCTAAAACATCAAAACCCTTGTCAATTCCGCACCACGTCATAGGCGTGCTTGTTTCAATCTTCGTACTGTCATCAAAAGTGAGCAGAGAAACTGTGCTTACATCACACCTTGAAGCATACACCGACAGAGCGACGGAGCTTCCCTGCTCCGCCGCACCAATCGGTTTCTTATATTTTTCTTTTCTGGGATTAAATACAAAAATATCTTGCATTAAAACACCTTATCAGAGCTATATTTTCTTTAAATGCCAAATCTTGTTTGCGTACTCACTGACACTTCTGTCTGCCGCGAATCTATCGGCATTTGCTATGTTTATAAGAGACTTTTTATTGAACAGATATTTGTCGGAATACTCTTTATAAACTCTGTCGTGAGCCTTGCAGTAGGAATCAAAGTCCGCAAGAAGCATATACTGGTCGCGGAAAAGGAGTGAATTTACGATGCCCGGATAGGCGTTTCTCAGGGCTCCCACGCCAACTCCGTCTCGGATATGGTCAAGAACACGTCTGAGCGCGTGATTATTGTGATAGTATTCTATCGGAGAATAGCTGTTTGATGCAACTATTCTTTCCACTTCATCAGCCTTTAGTCCGAAAATATAAATATTATCTTCACCGACAGCCTCACATATTTCGACGTTTGCACCGTCAAGTGTTCCGACAGTAAGCGCACCGTTGAGCATGAACTTCATGTTGCCGGTTCCCGATGCCTCTTTTCCCGCAATGGAAATCTGTTCGGAAATTTCCGCAGCAGGAATCATTATTTCCGCAGCAGTAACATTATAATCCTCAACAAATACAACCTTCAGGCGGTCTCTCAGCCGCTCATCTGAATTTATCTCGGACGCGACAGAGTTAATCAGTTTAATTATATTTTTTGCCATAGCATATCCTGCTGCCGATTTTGCTCCGAATATATATGTTTTCGGGGTGAAATCCATATTTGGATTGTCAATCAGCATATGATACTCATACATGATATGCAGGACATTCAAGAGCTGACGTTTATACTCATGCAGGCGCTTCGACTGTACATCAAAAATAGAATCAGGATTTATCGCGGTATTCGGACAAAGCTTTCTTATGAACCGCTCCTTATTTGCGTGCTTAATCTCTGCAAGTTTATCCAACACGGTCTTATCGTCAGTGTACTTTAATAACCCCTTGAGAACACCCGCATCTGTATAAAAACCGTCTCCGACAAGCTCCTTAATCAGCTCGGTAAGCTTCGGGTTTGCCTGACAAAGCCAGCGTCTGTGCGCGATTCCGTTTGTTACATTTGTAAACTTGCACGGGAACATATAGTTGTAGTCAGGGAACACAATGTTCTTGAGAATATTACTGTGAAGTGCGGAAACGCCGTTTACGGAATAACACGAAGCTATGCAGAGGTTTGCCATTCTTACCTCACCGTTTGCAATGATCGCAAGACGTCCGATTTTTTCGCGCTCCTCAGGAAAAGACCTCCAAAGGTCATCGCAAAAACGCCTGTTAATCTCCTCAACTATCATATAAATACGCGGAAGAAGTGACTTGAACATATCAATGGTCCAGCGCTCAAGAGCTTCCGCCATTATTGTATGATTTGTATACGCCATACTTTTTGAAACGATATTCCACGCATCATCCCATCCAAAGTCCTCTTCATCTATCAAAATTCTCATGAGCTCGGGTATGGCAAGCGTCGGGTGCGTGTCGTTTATATGGATGACGGCTTTGTCTGCAAAATTCTCAAGTGTTCCGTACTGCGCTTTATGTTTTTTTACAATGCTTTGTATTGTCGCAGAAACAAAGAAGTACTGCTGTTTAAGTCTGAGTGATTTACCTTCGGTGTGATTGTCTTCGGGATAGAGTATTTTTGATATAACCTCACTCATCGCTTTCTCTTCCATCGATTTTGCATACTCACCTCTTGAGAAAAGCTGCATATCAATGGTCTTTGTGGATTTTGCGCTCCATAATCTTAATGTGTTTACTGTCTTTCCCGGATATCCTGAAACAAGCATATCGTTCGGCACGGCAAGAACAGTAGCATAGTCGCGATGATTAAACTTGAGCTTATCGCCATCCATATATGAATCGACAACTCCGCCGAATCTGACCTCCTGCGTCTCCTCAATTCTCGGAACAGTCCAAACGCTACCTGTTTCAAGCCAGTTATCCGGAAGCTCAACCTGCATGCCATCTATAATTTTCTGCTTAAAAATTCCGTATTCGTAGAGAATTGAGAAACCCATCCCCGGATAACCGAGAGCTGTCAGAGAGTCCATATAACACGCAGCGAGTCGTCCGAGTCCGCCGTTTCCGAGACCTGCATCTCTCTCTACTGCAAGTATATCCTCAAACGAAAAATCCATATCCTTAAGCACATTTTTAAATGTGTCTGTAAGGCTCAGATTGTTCAGGTTGTTGTGTAAAGACTTTCCTATCAGAAATTCCATTGACAGATAATATACCTGCTTTAATTTTTTCTTTTCTATTGCTTCTTGGGTGCTCGCCCAGTTTTCCATAAGAATATCTCTTACAACAAACGCACACGCAGTATACATCTGCTCTGCGGTTGCCTCGGAAAATTCTATCCCGAAGTGCCTGGTAAGCTTGCCCGCAATCAGCGATTTTACTTTTTTCTCATCGAAGTGTATCCCCATTGAATAGTTACCTCTCTATATATTCTAAACTAAATTGCAAAACTCCCGTCATTCTTTTATAAGAGGGACTCGTAGAGTTTCACATACTTATCAGCCGATTTTTTCCACGAAAAATCGCTGTTCATACCATTTTTAACGAGTTTCTCCCAAGTATTTGCATCCTTATAAAGCTTACATGCTTCACGGATGACATAAAGCATATCATTAGCATTATAATCGGTAAAAGAGAAACCGTTCCCCTCACCCGTGAATTTGTTGTACGGAACAATGGTGTCCTTCAATCCGCCCGTTTCACGCACTATCGGTATTGTACCGTATCGCAGAGCTATCATTTGAGCAAGACCGCACGGTTCACTTCTCGACGGCATAAGGAACATATCGGCTCCCGCATAAACCTTCTGCGCCAAATCTGCATTAAAAGCAATATTCACCGACAGTTTATGAGGATACTGCCACTGCTTATCGCGAAGGAACTGTTCGTATTTCCAATCGCCTGTTCCGACGATAACAAGTTCAATGTCATCGCTGAGCATTTGGTCGATGACGGCTGATATAAGGTCGAGTCCCTTATGAGATACGAGACGCGTAACCATACCGATGAGAGGTATATCTCTGTCGCTCGGAAGATTTACAAGCTGTTGGAGTTCCTTCTTGTTTTTCTTTTTACCGCTCAAATCATCCTTCGAGAAGTTAAAGAACAGGCGTTTGTCGGTCTTGGGATTGTACAGCTTTTGGTCAATGCCGTTAACTATGCCGGAGAGCTTGCCTGCCTCAAACCGAAGTATAGAATCAAGTCCGTGTCCGAAGTACTCAGTCTTGATTTCCTCGGCATATGTCGGACTCACAGTCGTAACCTTATCCGAACAAATGATTGCGGCTTTCATAAGATTTACCGCACCGCCGTATTCAAGGAAACCGTTATCAAATTCGGACATGGAGAGTCCCAAGACGTTTTCGACTATCTCTTTACCGAAAACTCCCTGGTATTCGATATTATGAATGGTGAATATCAATTTGATATTCTCATACTTATCTCGGTTATAGTATTTAAGCTTATAGTAAATGGGAATAAGCGCCGTTTGCCAATCATGGCAGTGGATGATGTCCGGTTTATAGTTTATATGCGGTAAAATTTCGAGCACGGCAGAAGAGAAGAAAGCAAATCTCTCCGCGTCATCGTAACAACCGTAAAGTGCGTTTCCGCGTTTGAAATAGTATTCATTGTCGATGAAGTACCATGTAACACCGCGGTCCTCATACTTAAATATTCCACAATACTGACTTCGCCATGCGACCGGAACAAAAATATTTGTTATATAAGTCATCTTGCTGCGTATGTCAAGCGGTATTCCCTCATACATGGGAATAACAACAGACACTTCACATTGCTTTTTCGCTATTTCGGGCGGCAATGAACCTATTACATCGCCAAGTCCGCCTGATTTAATAAACGGAGCTGCTTCCGAGGCCGCTATTAAAACTTTTGTAGCGTTCATACTTACATTCCTCCTTGATTTAATCTTTATACTCTGCAACCCTTAGGAAATACGATAGGATATGCCTCGGCTCCCCTGAGTGCAACTTCCTTTGAAACATTAACCAATCTGTCTGTTATACAGTACTCAAGGTTTGCGCCTTCGCCGATTACACTCCCCTGCATTATGATGCAATTCTTAATGTGCGCACCTTTTTCAACCTTCACATTTCTGAAAATAATAGAGTTTTCCACTTCACCGTCGATTATACATCCGTCGGCAAGCATACTGTTTTTCACGCACGAATCACTTCCGAACATGGTCGGAACCTCATCATGTACCTTCGTAAGTATCTCAGCACCTTCCTTAAACAACTCACCTCGTATGTCCTCATTCAGCAAATCGCGATTTACCTTGAAGAACGACTCAACCGAATCAATTTTTTCCGCATACCCCGTGTATTCGCACCCGTATATATCTAGTGATTGGGACATTTCCTGAAGAATATCCCTTTCAAAATCAAACTTATTGTGTGCCATACATTGACAGATAAGAAATTCCAAAAGCCCGCGTTCGATTATATATGTTCCAAGGAGCATCTTGCTGTGCAACTGAATATTCTGATTTATTGTTACATCCTTAATTCTGCCGTCGGAGTCAATATCAATAAACGTATTGCTTTTAAACTTTGAGGGGTCATAGACATTCGACTTGTAGAGCGCAGTCATATATGCCTGTTTTTCAATATGCTTATTTAAAAGCTCCGTGTAGTCAATATTTGCAACAACGTTTGAATCGGATAAGATTATATACTTGCAATCGCTGTTTCTTATATATTCGATTATTCCCGTCAAAACAGCTATTTTGCTGTTGCTGTCAACGACGGCATCACGGCTTTCCACTGACGGGGGCAGAATTGAAAGTCCGCCTTTTTTACGGTTTAAATCCCATTCCTTTCCGGTTCCGAGATGACGCATCAGCGAATAGTAGTCGCTTTTTGTAACTACCCCGACTGTTCTTACTCCCGAATTTACCATACTTGATAGCGTAAAGTCAATCATTCGGTATCTTCCCCCGAATGGAACAGATGCCACCGTTCGACTTTCTGTAAGCTCACGCATTGCTTCGAGTTTATCATGGGCAAAAATTATTCCGACCGTATCCTTAATCATAATACTTCACCACCGTCTTCTACATGTGCCTCAATTATTTTTCCTGCCGCAACTCTTGCATTTTCTCCAATTGTAAGTGAATTGCCGATTACGGTAATCTTTCTTTCACCGTCTATCGGCTCCTCGCCGACATGTGCGCCGCGTTTTACGGTTACATTCTCGGCAATGATGGCATATTCGACAACCGCACCGTCTTCAATCGTGCTGCCCGGCATTATAATTGAATTATTGATTTTTGCGTTCTTGCCTATCTTTACATCGTAAAAAACTATTGAGTGTTGAACATTTCCTTCTGTTGTACAACCCTCCGCAATCATCGAATTATTTATAACTGCATCCGATGAAATAAACTGCGACGGTTTTGAGGGGTTTCTGGCGTATATCCTCCACCCGGGGTCGTGCAGGAGCAGCCCGCTTCCCGGTGTGATAGCGTCCATATTCGACTCCCAAAGGCTGTCAATCGTTCCGACATCTTTCCAATATCCCTTATATTCATATGCAAAGAGCCTTTTTCCGTCATCAAGCATCTTAGGTATAATATTTTTCCCGAAATCGTTTTGGCTCGTCTCGTCATTTTCATCATCAATCAGGTATTTTTCGAGGACATCCCAGCTGAATATATAGACACCCATGGATGCCTTAGTACTCTTTGGCTTTTTCGGCTTTTCCTCAAATTCATAAACTGAGTTGTCGTTCCGGAGATTCATTATTCCGAAACGCGGCGCTTCCGAGAGCGGTACATCAATTACTGCAATCGTGCAGTCGGCCTTTGTGCGCTTATGCTCTTTAAGCATCCAATCATAATTCATTTTATAAACATGGTCGCCCGAGAGAACGAGTACGTATTCCGGAGAAAAGCTTCTGATAAAGTTTATGTTCTGATAAATTGCATTTGCCGTTCCCTTGTACCATGCACCGCTTGTACTTGTCATATACGGCGGAAGTATTGCAACACCGCCGTTTGAACGGTCGAGGTCCCATGGCTGCCCGTTTCCGATATATGTGTTCAATTCAAGCGGCTGATACTGAGTGAGCACTCCTACCGTATCTATCCCGGAGTTAATGCAGTTTGAGAGCGGAAAATCTATGATTCGATATTTTCCTCCGAACGGAACAGCCGGCTTTGCGACATTTTTGGTCAGAACATGGAGTCTGCTCCCCTGCCCGCCTGCCAAAAGCATCGCGATACATTCCTTTTTCTTTAACATTTTACCTCATCCTTTCTTGCGGATAAAAATCACGCTCATGGGAGGAAGCGTAAGACTTAATGAGAACTCATGTCCATCAATCGTTTCCCTCTTTGTGCGAATATATGACGGAAACTCAACACCCGAACCGCCGTACTTTTTGCTGTCGCTGTTGAGTATAACTTTGTAACTTCCCGGTGTATCGACTCCGAATTTATAAGAATCACGTTTTATCGGTGAGAGGTTAAACGCCGCAATAATTTCTTTTCCCGCACTGTTAATTCGAGAGAATATAAGGACATTGTTGTCACAATCATCGACCTTAATCCACTTAAATCCGTTCCACCCGTCTTCAATTTCCCAAAGCTCGGAATTCTTAAGATAGAACATATTTAAATCCCGGATATACAATTTGAACATTCTGTGCATATCGTAATCGAGTAAGAGCCAATCGAGCTGGTTCTCGTAATTCCACTCAATAAACTGCGCAAATTCATTTCCCATGAAGCTGAGTTTTTTGCCCGGATGAGACATTATATACCCAAACATAGCTCGAAGACCTGCGAATTTTTGTTCATACTCTCCCGGTTGCTTATTTATGAGTGAGCATTTTCCATGCACCACCTCATCGTGTGAAAACGGCAGTATATAGTTTTCCGAAAAAGCATACGTGAGTGAAAAAGTCAACGCATTGTGGTTGTGCTTTCTAAAATACGGGTCTGTTGAAAAATATCTGAGTGTATCGTTCATCCAACCCATATTCCATTTAAAGTGAAAACCGAGTCCGTTCATATACGGAGGTTTTGTTATCAGCGGCCATGCCGTTGATTCTTCTGCTATCATAGTAGTATTCGGGTGTTGCTTGAGCACCTCCGAATTAAGGTTGCGCAAAAAATCCGCTGCCTCAAGATTCTCATTTCCGCCGAACTTATTTGCCCGCCATTGTCCGTTGCCTTTTCCGTAATCCAGATAGAGCATACTCGCAACTGCATCCACTCTTATTCCGTCTATATGGAACATATCACACCAAAAAACGGCATTTGAGATCAAAAAACTCTGGACTTCGGGTTTTTCGTAATCAAATATTCTTGTGCCCCAGTCAGGGTGCTCACGCTTTAAAGGGTCGCTGTACTCATAAGCATATCCGCCGTCAAATTCGCAGATGCCGTGCGCATCTTTCGGAAAGTGAGCGGCTACCCAATCTATTATAACACCTATCCCGTTTTTATGACATTTATCAATGAAGTACATAAGGTCTTTCGGGGTTCCGTATCTCGAGGTTGCCGCAAAGTATCCCGTAACCTGATATCCCCATGAACCGTCATAGGGGTATTCTGACACGGGAAGCATTTCTATATGTGTATATCCCATTTCCTTGACATACGGGATTAATGTTTCGGCAAGGTCGCGGTATGAATAGAAATTGCCGTCATCATACCGCCTCCACGAACCGAGATGAACTTCATAGATATTCATCGGCTCGCGAAAGACATCGTGAGAGGCCTTATACTTTTCCCATTTTGAATCTCCCCACTGATATCCGTTGAGCTCAAAAATTTTTGACGCAGTTCCCGGGCGTGTTTCCGCATGAAAAGCATACGGATCCGCCTTGAGAATTACGTCATTAGTCCTTGTAGTTATACAATATTTATATAAATCGTACTCACAGAGTCCCGGCACAAATGTTTCCCAC
>CAKSGG010000021.1 GCA_934454215.1 uncultured Clostridia bacterium | reverse complement strand
ATTATAGTTCACGCTCCCGATAAATCAAGCGGACACAGAGTACAGAAAATACAGATTATTTTTAATTTTATCGGTGAATTTGTTCCGCCGAAAGAGTTTGTTCCCGATAAAAAGAAAATTCCGCAAGACTTTTTCTAAGCCTTGCGGAAAATTACTTCCTTATCAATGCCGTACTTTGTTCCGCATTTTTTTTGTTTTGTATTGAAAAAGCATTATAAATGTGGTATAATTTGCTGAGAAAGGGAGGATTATAAAATGGAAATAAAAAAATTTGAAAAGCTGACATACATATTAAAATATCCGAAGAATTATGAGGAGGGTGAAAAATATCCCGTTATAATATTTCTGCACGGAGCAGGGGGCAGGGGAGATGATATTGAGGTTACCAAAACAAACCCGTTTTTTGTCATAACAAATAAATATGATGATTTTCCGTTTATTGTTGCAGCACCGCAATGCTGCGCAAATACATGGTTTGATTTGTTTGAAACATTAAAGAGGTTTACTCTTTCAATATACGATTCGGATTTTACGGACAAAGAGCGTTTTTATGCTATGGGTGCAAGTATGGGCGGCTATGCTTCATGGCAGCTTGCTATGAGTATGCCCGATTTGTTTGCGGCAATTGCTCCGATTTGCGGCGGGGGAATGTACTGGAATGCGGCAAGACTTGTAAATGTTCCCGTATGGGCGTTTCACGGCGCTTTGGACGGCTGTGTTTTTTCCGAGGAAAGCAGAAAAATGGTTGACGGCGCAAATAATGCCGGAGGGAGTGCGAAGCTGACAATATATCCGAACAATAACCATGACGCATGGAGCGATACTTATGCAAATAAAGAGGTTTTTGAATGGCTGCTGTCGAACAAAAACAGCAACGAAAAAGAAATAGAGGATTACTATAAGGACAGCAAAATATATGGTTAAGGAGTTTATATATGAAAATACATACAGTTTCATCGTTGATAAAAATAAGAACAATATGCGATATATCGGCGGAGCTGCCGAAAAAGCAGATTTTGCTCGGCGGAGAGGAATTTTCGTATCAGATAGCGGTAGAAACCGACGCTGATTTTCCTGTTGTAAAGGCAGAAATTGATTCGCCGTTAAAGGATTTTACAGAAATATACAATGTTAAAAGCGTGGCAATGGATATGCCCGAATACAAGAATAACCCCGATACGGATTATTTAACGCATGAACCGGGACTGATGCCCGATATATTGTATCCTGTTTCGGAGCGGAAAAATAATCTTGAATTTGTAAACGGTTTAAGCGTTTTATGGATAAGAGTGAAAATTCCGAGAGATTACAAATCGGGTACATATAAGCTTACGGTTAAGCTTTATGAAGGTGAGCAGAGTGCGGAAACGGCAATGGAATTTGAAGTTTTGGATATAAATATGCCGAAACAGAGCACATGGTTTACTCAATGGTTTTATGCGGACTGCATAGCGGCGGCGCATAATACGGAAATATACAGCGAAAAGCACTGGGAACTTATAGATAAATATATGGCTGCGGCGGCGGACATTGGCGTTAATACGATTTTAACGCCTGTTATAACACCTCCGCTTGATACAAAAATCGGTATGCGCAGACCGAATGTACAGCTTGTAAAAATCTTGAAAAAAGGCGATAAATATGAATTTGATTTTTCGCTTTTGGAGCGCTGGCTGAATTTGTGCGATAAGCACGGAATTAAATATTATGAGATTTCGCATTTGTTTTCACAGTGGGGCTTGGTGTATTCTCCGAACATTTCGGCAATTGAAAACGGCAAAGAAAAGTATATTTTTGGCTGGGACGTAAAAGCAAACGACATCAGATATAAAAGCTTTTTGGAGCAATTTCTGCCAAAGCTCGTTGAGTTTTTCGAGGGTAAGGGAAAATTAAATAAATGCCTGTTCCATTTATCCGATGAGCCGACAGCGGAGCATCTTGAAAATTATAAATATGCCTATGATATTGTAAAGCCGCTTATAAAGGACTGCGAAATTATGGACGCAATTTCAAACGTTGATTTTTACAAAAAGGGGTATATGACAATTCCCGTAACGGCGTCAAATCACATAGAGCCGTTCCTGAAAGAGAAAATTGAAAAGCAGTGTGTGTATTACTGCTGTGCACAGGACAAGTATGTGGGTAACAGATTTATGGCTATGCCGTCATACCGAAACAGAATACTTGGACTTCAAATGTATAAATACAGCATTATGGGATTTTTGCATTGGGGATTTAACTTCTATTACAGACAGTTATCAATGTATAAAATAAACCCGTATGTCACAACATCGGCGGGCGGAGCGTTCCCGTCGGGAGACGCATTTTCGGTTTATCCCGATGACGATAAGCCGCTATTGTCACTGCGTGCGGTGATTTTCAAGGAGGCGTTGCAGGAGGTTGACTTGTGCAAGCTTCTTGAAAGCTATATAGGCAGAGATGAAGTGATAAAGCTTATGGACAGGGATACAGATATAACATTTTCGGATTATCCGAGGAACTATGATTTTCTTCCCGACACAAACCGAAAATTAAAAGAGATATTAAAATCAGTAATGTAATAAAAATGGGTTACGGCAATTCGCTGTAACCCATTATTTTTTATTTGTGCTCCTTTTGGCTCTTTATAACCTTTAGTCTGGAGTGTTCCTCACGGTCTTTTTCCTCCAGTGCGGTTGTAACGTCCTTTACGATTGTTTCGTAAAGCGGAATTGTTATGTTCTCAAGAGCGTTGGCACGTTTCTGCGTTTTCTTGATATTCATTGCCAGACGGTAAACGGAATTTTCTATTTCCGTAAGCTTAACCGTCAGTATACGAACACGGTTGAATTGAAGAAATGCTTCATCAAGCGCCGATGATGTATCGGAAAAACTGTAGGTCGGTCTGCCGTTGAACGGTTTTGAATGTACAACGGGGATTTCAACGCCCATTACGCTTCTTAAATCTATCTCAACGCTTTCATCAAATGCAGAGCTGTGAGCGTGCTCCTGAACTGCTGCAACGCCCATATCAACATTTGCCGCCTCAAGAGCCGTATACGCATGAGCAAAGGTTTCCTCAATCTGTGCCTCAACATCTTTTGCGTCCTCTATAAGCTGCATCATTTCACGTATAAGGATATTACGCTTTTTATCAAGCATTTCATAACCTTGCTTTGAAAGACGCAGCGTGTTTTTTGCCGCCATAAGATTACCCTTTGTGGGCGCCATATTCTTTTTCATATCATACCTCCTGAGGCTTATAATACTTATCAAGAATATCGTCGCTGATACGGTCAAGCTCGCTTCTCGGCAACATTCCGAGCAATTCCCAGCCTAAATTAAGAGTGTCGTTTATGCTTCTGTTTTCGTCCTTGCCCTGTGTAAGGAATCTTGAATCAAAAGCCTTACCGAACGCAATATATTTTTTGTCTATATCCGAAAGCTCATCTTCACCTATAACCGAGGCAAGACTTTTTGCGTCCTCAACCTTTGAATAAGCGGCAAACAACTGATTTGAAAGTGCAGGGTGATCCTCACGAGTGAAACCTTCTCCTATACCGTCCTTCATCAGACGTGACAGTGACGGAAGTATTGAAACAGGCGGATAAACACCTGTTAAGCTTAATGCTCTGCCGAGAACTATCTGACCCTCTGTGATATATCCCGTAAGGTCGGGGATAGGGTGTGTTATGTCGTCGTTAGGCATAGTAAGAATCGGAACCTGAGTTACCGAACCCTTTGCGTCCTTTATTATTCCTGCACGCTCATAAAGTGAGGCAAGGTCTGAATAGAGGTAGCCGGGGAAACCTTTTCTTGACGGAATTTCTCCCTTTGAAGATGAAACCTCACGCAGTGCCTCGGCGTATGATGTCATATCGGTTAATATAACAAGAACGTGCATATCATGCTTAAATGCAAGATATTCTGCGGCGGTAAGCGCACATCTCGGCGTTATTATTCTTTCAACGACAGGGTCGTTTGAAAGATTAAGAAACATTACAACCTTGCCGAGAACGCCACTTTCCTCAAATGATTTTTTGAAGTAGTTTGCAACGTCATGCTTAACGCCCATTGCGGCGAATACGATAGCGAATTTATCACCGTTCACATCGTCCTTGTCAACGACCTTTGCCTGACGTGCAATCTGAATTGCAAGGTTATCGTGCGGAAGTCCGTCGCCCGAAAAGATAGGCAGCTTCTGACCTCTGATAAGTGTTGCAAGACAGTCGATTGAGGAAATTCCCGTCTGAATAAAGTTATTCGGGTATTCTCTCGATACGGGGTTAATCGGCTGACCGTTTACGTCTCTGACTTCATCGGCAAAATAATCGCCCAAGCCATCAATCGGACGGCCTACGCCATCAAGCGTTCTGCCGAGAATTTCTTTTGAAAGGGCAAGACGCATAGGCTCACCCATAAGCTTTGTTTTTGTGTTTGTAAGCGATAATCCGCTTGTACCCTCAAAAAGCTGTATAACGGCTTTATCTCCGGAAATTTCTATAACACGTCCGATTCTTTTTGAGCCGTCGTCAAGTGTAACCGTGACCATTTCTTCGTAAAATGCTTCTGTTACGCCTTCAATGACAGCCAAAGGGCCTTGAATGTTATTCAGCCCCATATATTCAATAGCCATATATTTCACGCTCCTTTGATTTATTTTTTTAATTATACGTTCCCTTGCTGTTTAACATAAAGCTGTCCCAAATGCTCGGTATAATTTATTGTTTCTTTTGTGATTTTTCCGTTGTCGTATTTGAACGTACTTATTGACGCATTATCGACATACGGTACTTCAGTCATATTTTCAAACGGAAGATTTTCAGCCGCAGTGCAAACGGCACGAATCGCAACGCCATGAGTTACAATACAGATTGTATGTTTGTCATTTTCCTCGCACAGCTCCTTTACGGTATTGAGTATTCTGTTTGAAAGCTCTTTCATGCTTTCTCCGCCGGGACATACCGCTCTGCCTATATCGTTAATCCAAACGTCGTATTCATTGGGGTACTCTTTTTCAAGCTCGTCAAAGCTTTTTCCCTCCCATTCGCCGCCGTTGATTTCACGCAGCCGTTTATCTGCGATTATCGGCAGCCCTGTGGCTTTTGAAATGGGCTTTGCCGTGTCATAAGCACGTATGAGGTCGCTTGAATACAGCTTGTCGATTTTATGATTTTTGAAATATTCTCCAAGCTTTTCGGCTTGTGCTTTCCCTCGTTCGTCAAGCCCGATATTCAAATGCCCCGTAAAGCGAAAAGCTTTATTCGATTTGCTGTAGCCGTGCCTTATCATTATAAGCGTTGTTGGCATTATAATTCCTCCGTTTTAATTCTCCTCTAATTTCTGAGCAATCAGATTATCGAATGTATCGTTGATTTTTCTTTGCAGTTCATGGAACGGAGCGTCAAGGTCTTTATTGCCGATTGTGTATTTTATTCTGATTACATCTTCGACAATTCCCGTTTCGTTTACTTTTGAGAATACAATTCCCCGCTCGACTATTTCTTTCATTCTGCGGTCAAGCAGTAATATTATATCCATCATTCTGTTTTGCTTTTCAAGCGGAACGTATGTATCGTCCGCATGGAATGCGTTTTGCTGCAAAAATCCCAGACGAATTGCACGTGCTACTTCAAGCGTCGCTTTCTGACCGTCGGGAAGAACGTCTGCGCCTATAAGCTTTACTATTTCAAGCAGACTGCTTTCTTCCTGTAGAATTGCCATAATCTTTGAACGCTTATCCATGAAGTCTTTTGAAACGTTTTCCTTGTACCAGTCGGTCAAATCGTCTATATATTCGCTGTAGCTTGACAGCCACTGAATTGCAGGGTAATGTCTTGCATAAGCGAGCGATTTATCCAATGCCCAGAAACAGCGTATAAATCTCTTTGTGTTCTGTGTTACAGGCTCCGAGAAGTCGCCGCCCTGCGGTGAAACCGCTCCGATAATCGAAACCGACCCCTCCGAGCCGTTCAGATTTGTAACATATCCCGCTCTTTCATAGAACTGCGAAAGACGTGACGCAAGATAAGCCGGGAAACCTTCCTCGGCGGGCATTTCCTCCAAACGTCCCGAAATTTCTCTCAATGCCTCTGCCCAACGTGATGTTGAGTCTGCCATAAGTGCAACGTCATAACCCATATCACGGTAATACTCCGCAAGCGTAACGCCCGTATAAATCGACGCTTCACGTGCGGCAACCGGCATGTTTGACGTGTTTGCTATAAGAACTGTTCTGTCAAGCAGAGGACGGTTTGATTTCGGGTCAATCAGCTCCGAAAATTCCTCCAGAACCTGAGTCATCTCGTTTCCGCGCTCTCCGCAGCCGATATATACGATAATATCGGCGTCACACCATTTTGCAAGCTGGTGCTGAGTCATTGTTTTACCCGTACCGAAACCGCCGGGGATTGCCGCAGCGCCGCCCTTTGCAAGCGGAAACATTGCGTCGATAACACGCTGACCCGTGACAAGCGGTTTTGTAATCGGCTGTCTTTTCAGATACGGACGTGCCTGTTTTATAGGCCATTCCTGCTTCATTGTAAGCTCAACCAAGCCGTCCTCAGTCTGTATTTTTGCTATAGTATCAACAATGGTATACATTCCGTTATCTGCGACCCATTTGACAATACCTTTAATATTCGGCGGAACCATAACTCTGTGTTCGATAAGAGTTGTTTCCTGCGTAACCGCAATTATGTCTCCGCCGCTTACAATATCGCCCTCGGCGATTTTCATTGTGACGTCCCATGTCTTTTTTTCGTTAAGCGATGAAACCTTTAAACCTCTTGCAATAAATGCGCCCGAACGGTTGCGTATTTCTTTCAATGGGTGTTCGACACCGTCAAATATATCCGATATAATGCCGGGTGCTAACGTAATCGACAGGGGAGCGCCCGAACCCTTTACCGGCTCGTTTAACTTTAAGCCTGTTGTTTCTTCATAAACCTGAACAACCGTGGCGTCCTCCTCAACTCCGATAACCTCGCCGATAAGCTCTTCATCTCCGACATACACCATTTCCTGCATACCAAATTCGTCAGAACCCTTTACCTTTACGACAGGACCGTTAATACCGAAGATTTTGCCTTCTGCATTCGCCATATTTATCCTTCCTTTCAGCTTTATTATATCTGTTGATTAATCAATTGTAAGCCCGCTGTTCTGAAGAAATTCTTTCTTTTCTTCCGCAAGCATTTCCTTGAACGAATAATCAACGCTGACTCTGCGCTCGGGATTGAAAACCTTGACGCCGCCTATGAAATCCTTTTCATTTGCCGCTTCAACGCTTACCTGCGCTTCACCGTCGGAAAATTTTTCAATCTGCTCCTTGAAACGGAGGTCGTCCGATGATATATAGACAACCTTTGAGCCCTTGCCGACTTCAAAAAGTGCTTTTTCAACTTTGTCAAGCAGCCATTTTCCGTATTCCTCGGTGTGAGTATATGCTTTTAGCTTTTCCTTAGCGCCGTCCATAACCTCTTTTATTATGTTTTCACGGGTTAAAAGCAGCTTCTTTTTTGCTTCAAGTTCAACATGAAGAACCTTTTCGTTTGCCGCTTTTTTTGCGTCGGAAATGCTGTGCTGAATAGATTCGTATGCTTCTTCAAGAAACTCCGTTTCCTTTGCATTTACAAGCGTGTCATGCTTTTCCTGTACTTTTTCCATTAATTCGTCTCGTTTTGTTCCTGCATCGTCCAAAACAAGCGAAGTAAAAGTGTTTAATTTTTCCTTTAAGTTATCCATAGCGGTAGACCTCCCTGTTATTATAATTTCAGCCCGATGGATTCCTGCACCAGACTGTTTATGGAGTGGGCAATATCACGGCTGCCGTGACGGTCGGGAATTTCGATAATAAGCGGAGTATGCAGCGTCAGCTTTAACGTCCGCAGATATTCCTGAACCATTGCGCCTGCCTTTTCGGTCAATACCAATATGCCAAGCTCCTTGTCTGTAAGCGCTTTTTTTATTTCATTCTGCACTTCCTCCGGCGTATGCACCACACAGCCGTCAATTCCGGCAAGACGCATACCGATTTGAGTATCTACATTATCGCTGATTAAGTACATTCTCATAATCAAAATACTCCTTACTGCTCATTTTAAGCATTCAGAATCATGAACGAGATAACAAGACCGTACAGAGCGATACCTTCTGCAAGAGCAACGAAGATAAGCGTTTTACCCATGATTTTTTCATTTTCGCTCATAGCGCCGATAGCTGCCGCAGCCGCCGATGAAACGGCAATACCGCCGCCGATACCGCTAAGACCCGTTGCAAGAGCGGCGCCCAAATATTTTAAACCTTCACCGACCGAAAGTCCGCCTGCGCCTGCCGCACCTGCCGCAAGTGCCGGAACAGCACAGCCAAGTGAATATATAACTCCGATTCCGATACAAGCAAAGAATGAAATTGCATTCATCAGCAAACATTCCTTACCCTTGCTTTTACCGCTCTTGTAATACAATGCTATAGGAGCTGCAACGCTCAATGCTATAAGTCCGAATAATATTTTCATCAACATATCAATCATATCCTTTCTTTATAAAAACCCTTATTTATTTTTTAATGATACAAATTCTTTACCTGTTCCCTGGAAGTAACGGCTGAACATCTCGTAATATTCAAGACGAAGCACCTGAATGGCAACTATTAAGCCCTCCAGCACCATAACGATTATGTTACCCAATATCGTTACGATAAGTGCTCCTGCTCCGCCACCGCCCGACAATGCCGAAACCGCCATCATCATGCCGACGTGAATTACCGCAAATGCGCCTATTCTCAGGAATGATATTGTGTTTGTACAGAAGCTCAGTACAACCTCAAACATCTCAAACAGGTTCTCTACAAAGAACATTCCGTTTGACGGCAGCCAGTGCTTTTTACCCTCGACAAGCCTTGTAAGCGGCGTACATAAATACATCGACAGCAGTGATACGGTAAACAGTACCGCAAACACAACACCCGGAATATTCAAGCCTGCAAGCAGATTTACAACGACAAGTATTATACTCAGGTAGAATACAATTCCCGCTATGCCGTTATGCCCGAAGATTGCCGCACCTATGTCATGCTCACGGAACATATTTATAACGTTAAGGCACATTCCGAACAGAATAATGCAAGCGCCCATACATACCGTACCGATAAGCAGCGGCATAATCGACTGCATCGGCTTTACCGTTGTAATTCCGAACAGTCTCGGAATAATTTCTTCATTTCCGAAAAAGCTTCCGTAAATGAAACCCGTAACAATACCTGCAAGACCTACCATGCCGATAATGCCTGCAAGGTCAAGCTTTTTAACTTTGTAAATTATAAATCCGGCTATTGCAAGAATAGCGCTCTGACCCACATCTCCGAACATTATTCCGAAGAACAGAATATATGTTATTGCCAAAATCGGCGTCGGGTCAATCTCACCGTATGCGGGCAAGCCGTACATTTTTACAAACATCTCGAACGGTCTGAATATAAAGTTGTTTTTCAGTTTTGTCGGAGGGTCAAGTTCTTTTGTCTTTGACGCATCCTCCGAGTAAAACATTACAACGTCGCCCGAATCGTTTATTTCTTTTTCCAGCTTGTCTGCCTCTTTTGCTTCCATCCAGCCGACCACATAGAAGAACATATCCGAATGAACGGCGTTTCTGCGTATTTCGGCAAACTGCTCTCTCTTTTTGGCAAGATTGTAAATCATGCTGAGTTTATCCTGAGAATCCTCAAGCATTTTCGCTGTCTTTTTTGACAGCTCCTGAATTTGTTTATTCAGCGTTTCGTTCTGCTCCGTAAGGAATTTCTTTATTTCACGGGGCGTTCCGGGGAACTCTGATGTCACGTATTCGGGTTCAAAGTAAAGCGATGCGAAAACCTCTTCGATTTTCCGCTGCTTGACCTCGGGAACAAAGTAGATACCCCAAACCTCCGTAGCGTTTTCCGCCGTTACGATAAAGAATGTTTCCAGATTGTCCAGGTAAGTCGTCAGAGTTTTATAGCCAGTGCGGGGTATATGCCCGAACTGCGCCTTTATAAACTCCATTCCGAATATTTTTTGCAGCTCCACATCTAAATCCGGCATTAAATCAAGCTGATTGATTATTTTCTGATTGTTTTCAACCTGATTATGCAAACGTTCGCTTTCCTCGCGTTCGTTTTTGATGCGGAGATTAATGCCGTCTACAAAGTTTTGCATACTTTCCAGAGTAGTACCGTCCTTGGCAATTATTTTAGGATTCGGGTTCTGTCCGGCAAGCTTAATTATAGACAGCGCATTTTTGGCAAGAAGGTCGTAATCGGTATTTTCGTCAAAGCCCTGAATACGCTTGCGGTTTGTGATGACATTCATGGCTTTTTCAAGGTGAATGTCTCTGCCGTAAATGTATTTTTCGGCAACGTATTCAAAGTCGCTTATTTGGGCTGAGAAGGTGACGGCCTTCATTTTAACTATCGCCATTATATTCCTCCTCTCTTTCGTCAGAGTCCGTTTTTTGTACGGACGCTTAATCTATATGGATATGGGGGCGGATACTGTCTGCGGTTTTGCCGTAGCGTATGCCCTCAACCACTGTTTTAATGTTATCAAGCTCAAGCTCTTTTAAATCAAGGTATGTGTAAACCGCAATCAATGACTGAGGATAAGTAAAGAACATGGTTTTATCTATTTTTCTGATAAAGGTCATGTAATTTTCCTCGGGGAATATTCCGTCGTTTACACCGTCAAAGAGTGACGCATATTTGGTTTGCGATACAATGTCGATAAAGTTTTCGATTTTTTCGGCATATACAAGCTCCTTTATCAAATCCTCGGTAAGTCTGTACCTTATCGGGATAAGATATGTAAATATGATTTCGTCCTCAAAATTAAAGTATTTTTTACCGCGGTAAATCCACAGAATATTCAATGCGTCTATTTTTGAGCCGAGAGCCTTTTTGAATAAATCCGATTGTGTTCGGTCAAGAGTTCTGCTCACCGTATGCCATATTGACGTGTAATAGAACATCTCAAGAATCATACTCACCGAAAAGAAGTCCGAACCGAGGTTTTCGGCTCGCTGCAGCGGCTCCGCATAAGGAGTGTTTTTGCACGCTTCTATACAGTCGGAAAGACTTGTTGCATTAAGCATTAATTCACGGTCGATTTTTGTATGCGTTTCAAAAAACGCTTCAAATTTGTCTTTGCTTACGGTATCCGAATTTCTCGATTCATGAGTGAATATATAACGCAGCTCACGGGTAAGAAATATTATTTCACGCCGCATAAACCAGAATTTGAGGACTGCTCTTTTGGAGCTGTCCAAAAAATCGTAGAGCCGAACATATTCGTCAAAAATCTCCATCGAAATCAGAATTTCAATCTGTCCTCTGTGAATGTCGCGCTCGCTGACCGATTCGAGAACAGGGGCGTAAGCCGGAAGAGTTTTCAGATAAGCGCATATATCGCTGACCGTCTTTTTGCTTAAAAGCTGCTCGTAATCCTCTTTGCTCAAAAATTTTGAATACATGGATTTAAGCTTGGCTGAAATAGCACAGTAATCTGAATTCATAGCATACACCTCGCTTAACTGCCGATAATGTTTTCAACAATTTTGTTAATCCATGTGTCCTTGTTTTCACTGCGCTTTTTTTCCAAAGCCGCAATCTGATTTTCGGAATCCTCCTCAATCTTTTTGCACTTTGCCTCTGCTTCATGAAGCTCCAGCTCCTTAAGATTTTCGCATTTTGACACCGCTTGGTTTGAAATGCTTTGATGAAGCTTGCGGGTTTCGTCCGCAATGTTTTTATCGAGGTTCTTATTTGCCTTTTTGGCGTCCTTTATAACGTCTTGGGCACGGTCCTCAATATCAATGATTTTTAAAATCAAATCCTCCACACTACAAAACCTCCCTTTGTTTGATGATTTATATTAAAAAACTAAGAATTTAGTTTTTTAAGCTTTGTAAAGGCGCCGGAATACGTCCGCCTCTGTCGATAAACTCCTGTGAGGAGTATTTTCTTACAGGCATTACCGGCCCTGTGCCGAGCAGTCCGCCGAATTCGACCACATCTCCCTCTTTTGCATTGGGGGCGGGTATAATTCTGACTGCCGTGGTCTTTGAATTGACCATACCTATTGCCGCCTCGTCGGCGATAATTGCCGAGATTGTTGCGGCTGTTGTGTCGCCCGGAATAACTATCATGTCAAGTCCTACCGAGCATACGCAGGTCATAGCTTCAAGCTTTTCGATTGACAGCGAACCGCATTTTGCGGCGGCTATCATTCCTGCGTCCTCCGAAACGGGGATAAATGCTCCGCTCAAACCGCCGACATAGCCCGAAGCCATGATTCCGCCTTTTTTAACTGCGTCGTTAAGCAGTGCAAGGGCGGCGGTTGTTCCGTGCGTTCCGCATTTTTCAAGTCCCATTTCTTCCAATATATATGCAACGCTGTCGCCTACCGCAGGGGTCGGCGCAAGCGATAAATCAACGATTCCGAACGGAACGTTCAGTCTCTTTGACGCTTCCTGAGCCACAAGCTGACCCATTCTTGTTATCTTGAACGCTGTCTTTTTTATTGTTTCCGCAACGTCTCCGAAGTCCTTGCCCTTGACTTTTTCAAGAGCGCATTTTACAACTCCCGGTCCAGATACGCCGACGTTTATTACACATTCGCCCTCGCCCTCGCCGAGAAATGCGCCTGCCATAAACGGGTTATCCTCAACCGCATTACAGAATACAACAAGCTTTGCACAAGCAAATCCCTGTGTGTCTGCCGTAAGCTCTGCGGCTTTCTTTACGATAAGCCCCATTTCCTTAACTGCGTCCATGTTTATACCGGCTCTTGTCGAGCCTACGTTTACGCTTGAACAAACAAGCTCTGTCTGTGACAGTGCATAGGGAATGGACTGAATTAATATTCTTTCTCCGTTCGTATAGCCCTTATGCACAAGCGCCGAATAACCGCCGATAAAGTTTACTCCGCAAGCTTTTGCGGCTTTATCAAGCGCTTTTGCGATTTTTACGGCTTTATCAATGTCAGGTTTATCGAGTGCGTCAACAAGCGTTGCGACAGGCGTTACCGATATACGCTTGTGAACAATAGGAATACCGAACTGGCGCTCAATATCCTCGCCGACCTTTACCAAGTCCTTTGCGTATGCCGTTATCTTATTATATACGTTTTCGCATACAATATCAACATCGGGGTTAGCGCAGCTTTTAAGTGAAATACCCATTGTAATGGTTCTTATATCAAGGTTTTCACGGTCAATCATATTGATTGTTTCTAAAACTTCAAATGGATTTATCATGTGTCGTCACCTCAAATCTTGTGCATTGATGAGAATATGTCCTCACGCTGAAGTCTGATAGACATTCCGATTTCCTTTGCTGCGTCCTGTAATTTGCTGTCTATAGCGGAAATGTCGTATTCGTTTTCATTGCAGTCAACAAGCATTATCATTGTGAACAAATCCTGCATTATGGTTTGCGAAATGTCAAGAATGTTTACGTCGCACTCATAAAGTGCAGTGCTGACCTTTGCAATTATTCCCTTTGCGTCTTTTCCGACAACCGTAACTACTGCTTTCATATTTATATTTTTCCTTTCTTTTGTCTGCACCATACTGAATTATACCACAATCGGCAATTCATGTATAATGTATATATGACATAATAATTATATATTTAAAGCATAACGAGAAATTATTTGCTTCTCTGCCTTAAAGCCTCGTACATTAAAATTCCTGCCGCAACCGACGCATTAAGCGAATTTATATCACCGTTCATCGGTATGCTTACCGTAAAATCGCAATGCTCCTTAACAAGCCTGCTTATTCCTTCGCCCTCGCTGCCGATAACCAGTCCGAGCGCCCCGGTTAAATCTGCCTTATACATTTCGTCCCCGTCCATGTCGGCGGCGGCAATCCATAAGCCTTCTTTTTTTAGGTCATCTATAGCAGATGAAATATTTGTCACCTTTGCGACGGGCGTATATTCTGCCGCACCTGCCGCAGCTTTAACGGCTGTGCTGTTAAGTCCCACGCTGTTTCGTTTTGGAATAATTATTCCGTGCGCACCGACGCAGTTTGCCGTTCGCAGAATTGCACCCAGATTATGAGGGTCTGTTATTTTATCGCATATTATCACAAACGGCGGTTCATTCTTCCTGCGTGCCGATTCGAGAATATCCGAAACCTTTACATATTCATACGGACTTACGTATGCAATTATTCCCTGATGATTTTCGCCCTCGGCGATTGCGTCAAGCTTATGATGCTCAACCTCCTGAACTATAAACCCTGCGTCATGCGCTTTTTTTATAATCGGGACTATAGAGCCTTCAAGCTTACCCTTTTTTACAAGTATTTTGTCAATCGGTCTGCCGCTTTTGACAGCCTCAAGCACGGGATTTCTTCCTATTATTTTATCTTCCATAAATTTCACCTTTAATTTATTTAAAAAACCACAGAGCAAAACAGAGCCGAAACACCGCCACGCCCATGTGGTTTTAATCGAATTACATTAACAAGTTACTTCAGTAAGAATTTATCGTGTATAGCGACAACCGCTCTCTCTGCGTCCGCTCTGTCAACTATAACGGATATTTTGATTTCGGAGGTTGCAATCATGTTGATGTTAATATGTGCGTCTGAAAGAGCCTCGAACATCTTTGCCGCAACGCCTGCGTCATTTACCATACCTGCGCCGACTATCGAAACCTTTGATACGTCCTTTGTTGACCTTATCTGGTCGGCTTTGATAACGTTGTTGTTATCATGGAGAAGCTGCAATGCTTCGTCAAGATTACCTTCGGAGGTTGTGAAAGCTATATCCTTCTTTACTCCGTTGCCGATTGACTGAATAATAAGGTCTACGTTTATATTATGCTTTGCCAACATTCTGAATACCTGAAATGCCTTGCCCGGAGTATCTTCAACTCCGCATAAAGCGATTCTTGCGCAATCGTTATCTCTCGTTACGCCTCTTACAACCATCTTTTCCACTTGATCTACCTCCTTAACGTATGTGCCCTCGTTTCTGTTCAGGCTTGAACGTACTGATAATTTTACATTGTATTTTTTAGCCATTTCAACGCTTCTGTTGTGAAGTACATTTGCTCCCAGCGAAGCAAGCTCAAGCATTTCATCATATGAAATATCTTCAAGCTTATATGCGTTTTTAACGAATCTCGGGTCAGCTGTATATACTCCGTCAACGTCGGTATATATCTCGCATAAATCAGCATTGAGCGCTGCCGCAAGGGCAACTGCCGATGTATCCGAGCCGCCTCTGCCGAGAGTTGTTATATCGTCGTATTTGTTAAGCCCCTGAAATCCCGCAACTATGACAATACGCTTTCTGTCAAGCTCTAAATTAATACGTTCGGTGTCGATTGTCTTTATTCTTGCCGCACCGTAGTTTGAATTTGTTTTAAAGCCTGCCTGCCAGCCTGTCAGCGAAACAACGGGGAAACCGAGCTTTTCGATTGCCATTGCAAGCAGTGCAATTGAAATCTGCTCGCCCGATGACAAAAGCATATCCATTTCACGCTTTGAGGCATGGTCGTTTATTTCAATTGCTTTTTCGATAAGGTCATCTGTTGTGTCACCCTGTGCCGAAACCGCAACAACCACGGAATTACCTGCCTGATACGTTTCGGTTATGCGCCTTGCAACATTCATAACCCTTTCGGCGTCTCTTACGGAAGAACCGCCGAACTTTTGAACTATAAGTCCCATTTAAAATCCATCCTTTCAAATTTATCCGTTATATTTCAGATACTACAGCACCCACATTGTCAATGTCAAGAATTTTGCAGGTCCAGCTATGAGAATTTTGTATAAAAAACTTTTCCATATCTGCCTTGAACCGACCGTAATTGCCGTCAAGGAACGAAAGCACCGTCGGCCCCGAGCCGCTCAGATACGTGCCGCATGAGCCCGCCTCATATGTTTTTTTGAATATTTCATCAAGACCGTCTATATATTCGCTGCGGTACTGCTGATGCAACTTATCTTGAACACCTAAGCTCAGATGTGATATATCTCCCGATATGAGCGCTGCCTGAAGAAACGACGCTCTTGAAATGTTAAATACCGCATCTCTGAAAGGCACGCAATCGGGAAGAACCTCTCTCGATTTTTTTGTTGCCACAAAGTAATCGGGAATCATAACCGCAAATTTTATATTCGGTTTGATTTTATAGCTGTGAACAATTGTGTGTTCATCGGTCATAAGCGATACGCAGAAACCGCCGTACATCGCCGGTCCGACATTATCGGGATGACCCTCCATATTTGCCGCAAGCTCTATAATTCTGCTGTAGGAAAGCTTTCTGCCCGAAAGTGCGTTTGCACCAAGCATTCCGCCTATAATACAAGCGCTGCTGCTGCCCAATCCCCTTGTCATGGGTATGTCGCTGTTCTGGGTTATTCTCAAGCCTGTCGGACGGTAACCGACCTCGTCAAAAATAACCTGCATTGCCTTATATATAAGATTGCGGTCGTCAAGCGGAATATAATCCGATTTATTAAGGACATTTATAACCAGTCCTTCGGGAATTTCTTCTATACTAATTCTGTTGTACAGATTTAATGCTATACCGAGTGTGTCAAAGCCTGCGCCCATATTTGCGCTCGTTGCCGGAACCTTTACCTTTATCATCAGTCAAGCACCTTAATCGAGGCTTTTACGGAATCAAGCTGTGCAAGCTTTTGCTCGATTTCGAAACCTCTGAGCTTTTCGGTAACAAATGCCGTATCGTTTCCGTCAAGGAATTTAACCTCGCCGAATATTGATTTAACAGCGTCTTTTGAACTTGATGTTCTTACAAAATATGCAAATTCAACATCGTCCTTTGACGCCATGACATTTTCCTTAGCCTGACCCCAACCGAGCTTTTTGGGACGGTCTTTATGCCTTACGCAGTCAACTATGTCGGCAACCACGGCAGACGCTGTCGGCAGCTTGCCCGCACCTGCACCGTAGAACATCAAATCTCCGACGCAATTTCCCGTTACCATAATCGCATTATATACGTCATGCACTCCCGAAAGTAAGTTGGAATTCGGAACAAGCATCGGACTTACAATTGAATAAACCGTTCCGTTATCAAGGAATTTTGCATAGCCTATCAGCTTTATAACGCAGTTAAGCTGTTCGGCGTATTTTACATCGTCAAGCGTGATATTAACTATTCCTTCTGTATCTATATCTCTGTAATCAATCGCTGCGCCCGACGCAAGAGACGCAAGAATCGCAATTTTTCGGCACGCATCATGACCTTCTATATCGGCTGCCGGATTCTTTTCGGCATAGCCCTTTGCCTGTGCGTCCGCCAGAGCGTTTTCAAACGATTCTCCGTTTGTGAACATCTGATAAAGAATGTAGTTTGTCGTACCGTTCAGAATACCTGCTATGCGCATAATATGATTTGCCGTAAGGTCTTGGTGAAGAGGACGTATTACCGGAATGCCGCCGCCCACGCTTGCCTCAAACATATAGTTGACGTTGTTATCATATGCTGTTTTCAAAAGCTCGGTACCGTAAGTCGCAACAAGCTCCTTATTTGAAGTGACAACGCTCTTTCCGGCAAGAAGCAGGCTTTTTGTAAATTCATATGCGGGGTGAAGTCCGCCCATTGTTTCCGCAACGACCGAAACCTCGGGGTCGTTGAGAATATCATCGAAATTTTTTGTAAAAAGCTCCTTGTGAGGATGAGCGTCAAAGTCGCGAATGTCAAGTATATATTTTATACATACTTCATCGCCGTATGTGCTGCGGCGCAGCTTGTTGTTGTTTTGCAGAATAATATCGTATACGCCGCTTCCGACCGTACCGAATCCTATGATTGCAACCTTTGCCATTCCGTTCTCCTCCGTTTAATAAAATTCTTTATGATTAATAATCTTACCATAATTTTTGTGCAAAGTCAATAATTGAAATGACTAAACTGTTGAATTATGCTGTATGGTTTTTGTACATTTTTACCCTAAACTGCCCAATAAAAAAACAGACGCACCGCTTTTTGGGCAATGCGTCAGGTGTTTTTAAATATATTCGTTATCGTCATGAAGTGAAAAATCATGAGTTTCTTCAATGTTTTCGGTATCCTCCGAAGTTTCGTCGGTCACAAGCTCCATACGGTTTATTGAAACCTCGTATGCAGTCTTTGTTATGACCTCGTCCTCGGAAATTTTTTTCTGATAATTTCTCGACTGGATTCTGCCCCAGAGCTTTACGTTATCTCCGACATTCAGATTTTTTGCAAATCTGGCGTTGCGTCCCCATGCTATAATCGGAATGTAATCGGATTTATTGTAGCTTCTGTTTACGGCGAGCAGTATATCCGTAATTTCGCGCCCGAAAGGCGTTGTGCGGTATACAGGCTCTTTGCAGATATATCCGTTGAGGTAGAGAATATTCGGATTTTTGTTCTCGTCCTCGTCATAATGACATATATCCTTTGCAAATACGGTAAGAACAAGGCGGTTATCGCCGTTTTCGTAGCTGTTGTAGGAACGGAACTGACCCGTTATTTCAACCTTGTCGCCCTTTTGATAGCTGCTGTCCATTATCAGTCTTTCGGAAATCATTATCCGAACATTATCATTAGCGCCGCTGAGCCTCGGAATACTGATTGTAAAGGTATAAAATTTTTCGGCATATATTTCATGATTAAGCTTGAAATCATCTTCTATTGTACCTATAACCGTTGCTTGATTGTTTGTATTATCCATATTGAATCCTCCTTGGTTTTTAATCACTAATTATATCTATTCGGTAATTAATAATTTTATTACTGTTTTTTGCTGTCAGAGTATTTTATGTCATATCTTACAAGTATTATACAATAAAATTGTAAATAAAGTATAAACACAGGTTGAATTTTTTATAAATTGAGAGTATAAAAAAAGGCTCTGATAATGCAAAAACAGAGTCTTTTTTATATAGGCGGGAGGCGGTGCGTTACCCCTCCATGTGTCTGCCCAAAAAACCTGCGGCGGACTCGGCGAGCTTTTCCTCAACCTCGGACGGTTTTTCGTCGTCTTTCATGATAAACAGAACCGAACCGATTGTATCGCCCTCCGACACTATCGGAACAACAATTCCGGCGTTGTATTTATCGTTGCCGTCGGCGATTGAAACTGACTTGCCTGTTTGGTATCTGATAAAAATTTTATCGTTCATAACCTTGTCAAGGTCTGATGATACGGGCTTTTCTATAAGCTCCTTTTTCGGAACTCCCGAAACGGCAATAACATTGTCGCGGTCAGTTATACAAGCCCCGTGCCCCGAGGCCTTTGCGAGCGTTTCAACGTAATCGGAGGCAAAATCGCCCAGCTCTCCGATTGGCGAATATTTTTTGAATATAACCTCGCCGTCCTTTTCGGTGTAAATTTCAAGAGGGTCGCCCTCGCGAATCCGCATTGTTCTGCGTATTTCCTTAGGAATAACAACACGGCCCAAATCATCTATTCTTCTTACAATTCCTGTTGCTTTCATTATATATGCTCTCCTTTTGATTTTTTTTGTTGCAAAGCTATTATTTACATATTAATGGGCTTTTATGTAACAAAAAAATGGGAAAATATGAACAGAACTGCTTTAATTTAATAAAAAACGCACGGACTGCGGTTTTGCGGTAATTTGTAAGCTTATGCTGAATGTTATCAAAAAAAATCCGATGATGTCAAAATATACAAAAAATTTATATAAATTTATTTCATATATATACTTTACTACTAAAAGAAAATGTGTTATAATATATGTATCATACCGATAAATTCTTAAATTGGAATTTACCTGTTGAGAAAGGAGCATAATGAATGGTAGATGATAAAACCTGTGCCGGTATAAGCAGCTTTCAGACGTATTTGTTTAATAACGGTGAAAATTTCAAATCGTATGAAATGCTGGGAGTACACAGGATTGAGATTGACGGAAAGAAATATCTTAGGTTTGCCGTATGGGCGCCTAATGCGGAGGCTGTTTCTGTTGCGGGTGAATTTAATTCATGGAACGGCAGCGGAAAAGAGCTGAAAAAAATAGGCGATACGGGAATCTGGTACGGAGTTTTTGATGATATTGAAACAGGCTCTTTATACAAATACATGATAAAATCGCAGGACGGGGAAACATATATGAGAGCAGACCCGTATGCGAGACGCTGCGAGCTTCGCCCCGGAACCGCTTCGGTAGTTCCGAAAGAGAAAAATTTTAAGTGGTCGGATAAGCGGTTTATAAAATCATCGAGAAACCGTAACAGTGTAAAAAGCCCTGTGAATATATACGAGGTTCATGCAGGCTCATGGAGGATTCACGATGACGGAAGTTTCTATACCTACAGAGAGCTTGCGGACGCACTTATACCTTACGTAAAGGATATGAATTATACTCATATAGAGCTTATGCCGCTTACGGAATACCCGTTTGACGGCTCGTGGGGGTATCAGGTTACGGGCTATTTTGCCGCTACGTCACGTTACGGAACGTGCGAGGATTTGAAATATTTCGTAAACGAATGTCACAAAGCGGGAATTTCCGTTATAATGGACTGGGTTCCGGCGCATTTCCCGAAGGACGCACACGGACTGAGGCTCTTTGACGGAACGCCGTGCTATGAATATGCGGACGCAAGAATGGGCGAGCATAAGGATTGGGGAACAATGGTGTTTGACTATTCCAAAAGCGAGGTGGTGTCGTTTTTGATTTCGTCGGCGTATTTCTGGGCGGAGGAATATCATATCGACGGACTGCGTGTTGATGCGGTTTCGTCCATGCTTTACAGAAATTATTCCAGAAACGACGGAGAATGGATAGCGAATATTTACGGCGGAAACGGAAACCTTGAGGCTGTGGATTTCTTTAAAAAGATTAATCATATCATGGGTACGGAATTTCCGGGCTTTATGATGATTGCGGAGGAATCAACGGCATGGCCGCTTGTGACTGCGCCGCCCGAGAATGACGGACTTGGATTTAATTTTAAGTGGAACATGGGCTGGATGAACGATTCGCTTACTTATATGGCGATGGATTCACTTTACAGAGGCTCAAATCATAATCTGCTTACATTTGTGACGATGTATGCTTATTCGGAAAATTATATACTTCCGCTGTCACATGATGAAGTCGTTCACGGAAAAAAATCACTTATAGATAAGATGTTCGGAGAATATGAACGCAAATTCGATTCATACAGGGCATTTCTTGGGTATTATATGAGTATGTGCGGTAAAAAGCTCATGTTCATGGGGGGAGAAATAGGACAATTTCTTGAATGGAGATACGACGACCAGCTTGAATGGAATGTTCTGGAGACGGACAAACATAAAAAACTTCACGAATATGTGCGTGAGCTGAACAGGCTGTACCTTAATGAAAGCGCATTATGGGAGCTTGACCAGGATTCGCGGGGGTTTGAATGGATAAACGGAGATGACAGCGATAATTCCGTATACTCGTATATAAGATACGGCGAAAAGGACGGAATTATAATAGTAGCTAATTTCTCCACGAAGGATATTCCCGTTTATGAAATCGGCGTCCCCGAGGAGGGTGAATATGAGGTTATACTTCATTCCAATTCGTCCAAATTCGGCGGAACAAGGCGTATAGGGAAGAAAAAATATAAAACGCATAATATGCCGAGAAACTGTAAGGATTATTCACTGAAGCTTTTTGCCGACGCAAATTCGGTAATGTATCTGAAAAAGGTGAAGGGCTGAGGTATAAGAAATATTAATAGGAGATGAGATAAATGGTATCAAAGGATTGCGTGGCGATGATACTTGCCGGAGGGCAGGGGTCAAGACTCGGAGCATTAACAAAAAAGGTTGCAAAACCGGCTGTGCCATTCGGGGGAAAATACAGAATTATAGATTTTCCTCTTTCAAACTGCGTACATTCGGGTATAGATACGGTGGGTGTTTTAACTCAGTATCAGCCGCTTGAACTGAATACTTATATAGGAAACGGAAATCCGTGGGATTTGGCAAGAAATAACGGAGGCGCATATGTTCTTCCGCCTTATCAGAGCGCTAAAACGGGCGAATGGTATAAGGGCACGGCAAATGCGATATATCAGAATATAGGATTTTTGGAGGGTTTCAGCCCGAAAAACGTACTCATTCTTTCGGGCGACCACATATATAAAATGCACTACGGAGAAATGCTCAGACGGCATAAGGAAACGGGTGCGGCGGTTACGATAGCCGTTATGCCCGTGCCGTGGGAGGAGGCGAGCCGTTTCGGTATAATGAATGTTGATGATATGGGGGATATTATCGAGTTTGAGGAAAAACCGGCAGAGCCGAAATCAAATCTTGCGTCAATGGGTATTTATATATTTGATTACCAAATTTTGAAAGAATATCTGAACGACGACGAAAGAGACCCCGAATCTGAAAATGATTTCGGTAAGAATATTATTCCGAAAATGCTGGCAAACGGCGAAAAGATGGTATCGTACAGATTTGAGGGATACTGGAAGGACGTCGGAACGGTACATTCACTTTGGGAGGCAAATATGGATTTGATAGATACGCCTCCGAAATTTGATATAAATGACAGAAAATGGATTATATATTCGAGAAACATGGCTCTTGCACCGCATTATGTAGGGGCGGGCGCAAAAATTGTAAATTCAACCGTAACGGAAGGATGCAGCATATACGGAGAGATTGAACATTCCGTAATATTCGGTGCTGTCGATATAGGCGAGGATTCGCTTGTAAGGGATTCGGTTGTTATGCCGGGCGCAAAAATCGGAAAGAACGTGGTTGTTGAAAAGGCGGTTATAGGTGCTGACGCAGTTATTCATGACGGCGCAAGAATCGGTATAACCGAGCGTGAGGACAATCCGTATAAGTCGGCAATGTGCGGCGGCGGACTGGTTCTGATAGAGGGCGGCGCAGTAGTTGAGGCAGACAGCGAGATACCCAAGGGCAGTATGGTAGAGGTTTAATATTAATTTGTGCCGCTGACAAGCGGCGGAATGGAGTTAATTAGGATGAGAAAAAATGATACTATGGGAATTATCCTCGCCGGAGAGGATATGATTCCGCCGATTACCGATATTCGTGCGGATATAGCTCTTCCGATTGCGGGAAGATACAGAATTATAGATTTTGTTTTGTCGAGCATGGCAAACTCGGGTATTATGAATATCGGAGTTGCAACAACGTCAAAGTATTCTTCGCTTATGGACCATATAAAATCAGGTAAGCCGTGGGACCTTGACAGAAAGAGTGGAGGCTTGAATATACTTCCTCCGTCAATCGGCAAAAGTTTCGGCAGTATAAAAGGGAACATAGATATTCTTGAGGGGATAAGCGACTATATAAGACGAAACAGTCAGACATATGTTATTTTGTCGCTGGGCAGTGAAATATATAACATAGATTTTGATGCGGCAATAGAGCATCATATAAACAGTCAGGCTGACGTGACTGTTATATATAAAGACAGAAACGGCGATGAGGAAAGCGAGCTGTCAAGATATACGCTTATCGAGATGGACGAGAATAACAGGGTTAAGGATATTGAAGTTAAGCCGAGATACCCGAAATCTCATGCCGCAAGCATGGACATATATATAATGGAAAGAGTTTTGCTTGAAAGCATAGTTGATGAGTGCAGCGCAAGAGGCGACAGCGACTTTGTAAAAGACGCTCTTTCAAAGAAAATAGACGGTATGCGTATCTTCGGCTATGAGCATAAGGGACTTTCGTACAAGGTTGACAGTATGGCGTCGTATTATCAGACGAACATGAATTTCCTTGATTCCGAAATCCGCAGAGAACTGTTTAATCCTCATTCGCCGATATATACAAAGACGAAAGACCAAAGCCCGTCAAAATACGGTTCAAACGCAGTTGTTGAAAACAGCTTTATTTCGGACGGATGCGTTATAGAGGGTACGGTTATAAACAGCGTTCTTTCACGAGGTGTAAGAGTTGAGGAGGGCGCAGTTATAAAAAATTCAATAATCATGCAGGACAGCGTGATAGAAAGAGATGCGGAACTGCACCATGTTGTATTTGACAAGAATGTAATTATAACAAAGGGCAGAAAGCTTATAGGACAAAAGAGCTATCCGCTTGCTATTGCAAAAGGAACAAAAATTTAATAGCTTGCACGCATAAAAAGGGGTACTGTATTCAGTGCAAAAATTACAGTCTTTGAACTGCACATGGAATTAACCCTCGGCGTATCGGTGTACGCTGTCGGGCAAGGTGATAATTTTATGTGTTCCGCATCTGAAACCAATCAGCCCAAGGGGTGCCGCTTTAAAGCCGCACCCCGAAATTATGTGAATAAATATATATAAAAATATTTAACTGCCGGCATGAATTAATGTTGAAAATATGGTTTTTGCCGCAGGAGAATTGACAAAAATAATAAAATGCGCTAATATAACTAAAGAGTTGATAGAATGTGCAGGAAAGGAAATGGATTTATGAAGATTTTGTTTGCTGCTCCCGAAGCGGCGCCTTTTGTAAAAACAGGCGGCTTGGGCGATGTGGTAGGCTCTCTGCCTCCGGCGCTGAACAAAAAGGGCGTTGACGCAAGAGTTATTATACCTTTATACAGATGTATTCCACAGGAATATAAGGACAGAATGAAATATATTGACCATATTTATATAGATATGGCATGGAGAAGGCAGTATGCCGGGATATTTGAGCTGGAGGAAAACGGCTGCAAATATTATTTTGTCGATAATGAATTTTATTTCAACGGAGATACTCCGTACAGCTTTATACATCTTGACGCAGAAAAGTTTATATTTTTTTCAAAAGCTGTACTTTCGCTGCTGCCGACAATCGGCTTTAAGCCCGATGTCATAAATTGCAACGACTGGCAGACAGGCGCTATTCCCGTATTTTTGGATACGTTCAGGGATAATGAGTTTTTCAGAAACATAAAGACGGTTATGACAATACACAACCTTAAATTCCAAGGAAGATGGGATTTGAGAGCAATAAAGGACGCTATGGGTATAAGCGACTATTACTTTACGGCGGATAAAATTGAATATTACAATGACGCCAATCTGCTTAAAGGCGGAATTGTTTATGCAAATAAGATAACTACGGTTTCCGATACCTATGCAAGGGAAATAACAACGCCTGAATACGGTGAGGGACTGCATGATTTGCTGTTTGCAAGACGAAACGATTTGCAGGGAATCGTAAACGGTATATCATATGACGAATGGAATCCGCATACTGATAAATTTATCAGCAAGGATTATACAGATAAAACAGTTTTCAAAAATAAGCTTGCCAATAAAGAAACTCTTCAAAAGGAGCTGGGATTGCCGGTTGACCCGGGCTGTATGATGATTGGCATTGTTTCAAGACTGACAGACCAAAAGGGTCTTGATTTGATTGCATATAAGCTTGACGAGCTTGCGCAGGCAAGGGTTCAGCTTGTTGTACTCGGTACGGGCGATGAAAAATATGAGGGAATGTTTAAGCATTACGCATGGAAATATCCCGATAAAATAAGCGCTCAGATTTATTTTTCAAATGATTTGTCGCACAGAATATATGCGTCATGCGATGCATTTCTGATGCCGTCAAGATTTGAGCCGTGCGGCTTGTCTCAGTTGTTCTCAATGAGATACGGCACACTTCCGATTGTCAGAGAGACGGGAGGATTAAAGGATACGGTTATTGCGTATAATGAATATACGGGCGAGGGCACAGGTTTCTCGTTTGCAAATTACAATGCCGATGAAATGCTAGGAACGATTTATTACGCTATGGACGTTTATTATAATCACCATGAGCAATGGAACAAGATTGTAAGCAACGCTATGGCGATGGATTATTCGTGGTCGGTGAGTGCGGATAAGTATATAAAAATGTACAGTGAGCTTACGGGAATATATGACGCTCCCGAAAAAACAGAGGAAGATTCAAAGCCGAGCTTTGAAAACGCAATAGCCGAGGATGCGGAAGAATCCGAAAAGCTTGCTGCGGCAAAAGCAGATGAGCCGAAGGTGATTAAGGTGGAAAATCCCTTCAAGGAAGAAACTGCAAAGACCAAAAAGACAACGGCTAAAAAAACGGCGGCAAAGAAAACAACCGCAAAAAAGACAGCGCCGAGAAAAACGGCGGCAAAGAAAAAAACAACCGATAAGTGATGTGCGGACGCATCAGAACATAGTTAAGGGGGATATAAATTAATGGCAAAAACGACAAGAAAGCTTACGGAAAAAGAAGCTGAATTAAAGAAAGAAATTATCGGTAAGGTTTCAAGACATTTCGGTAAGGTTATGGAGGACGCAACGCCGCAGATGGTATATACGGCTTGTGCGCTTACGGCAAGAGACCAAATAATGGAAATGTGGGCGAAATCGCATAAGGAAGTAAAAAAAGAAGGCTCAAAGAAATTGTATTATCTTTCATTTGAGTTCTTAATGGGAAGATTACTTTGCACAAATATATTAAATCTTATGCAGACCGATGTTTATTCAAATGTGCTGGAGGATTTGGGTTATTCACTTTCGGAAATTGCCGAGGTGGAGAATGACGCAGGCTTGGGAAACGGCGGCTTGGGTCGTCTTGCGGCTTGCTTTATAGATTCGCTTACAACGCTTGATTTGCCGGCGTACGGCTGCACAATCCGTTATGAATACGGCTTGTTCAAGCAAAAAATTGTTGATGGTTATCAGGTGGAGCTTCCCGACCCATGGCTTGAAAACGGAAATGCTTGGGAGGTTGCAAGACCAGAGGAAACGGTTGAGGTTAAAATCGGCGGATATGTTTCAAGCTACTGGGACAACGGCAAATTAATATGCAAGACGGAAAACGCACAGACAATTTTGGCTATACCTTATGATGTTCCGCTTGTCGGATATGATTCAAAGATTGTAAATAAGCTTCGTCTTTGGAGTGCGCGTTCACCGCAGTGCATAGATTTCCATAAATTCAATACAGGCGACCATTCGGGCGCACAGGAGGCGCAGGCTTTGGCTGAGGCTATTTCCGATGTTTTGTACCCCGATGACAGTACAGTCGACGGAAGAAAGCTGAGATTAAAGCAGCAGTACTTCCTTGTATCGGCAACACTGCAATGGATACTCCATGAATTTGAAACGAGAAACGGCGGAAACTGGTCGTTATTGCCCGAAAAAATTGTTATTCATATAAATGATACTCACCCTACAATGGCTATTCCCGAAATGATGCGTCTGCTTATGGACGAAAAGGGACTTGGCTGGGACGAAGCATGGGGTATTGTCACAAGAGTATTTGCGTATACAAATCATACTGTGTTGAGCGAAGCGCTTGAAAAATGGCCGGTTGATATGTTCAAGGAGGTTGTTCCGAGAATATATATGATAGTTGAGGAAATGAACAGACGTCTTATGGAAAGACTGGAGGCATTCTATCCCAGCGACCATGCAAAGCATAAATACATGGCTATAATTTCGGATAATCAGGTTTATATGGCAAATGTCTGCCTTGCAAGCTGTTTTGCCGTAAACGGAGTATCAAAGCTGCACACGCAGATTTTGAAGGACGATATATTTGCCGATTATTACAGAATGAATCCTGAATCGTTCCATGCCATAACAAACGGTATAACGTTCAGAAGATGGATTGCAAACTGCAACCCCGAGCTGACAAAGCTTATTTCATCAAAGATAGGAACAGGCTGGATTAAGGATTCAAAAACTTTGAGCGGAATTGCAAAATATGCAAAAGACCCCGTATTCCAAAAGGAATTTGATAAGATAAAGAGAGATAATAAAGTACATTTGGCAGAGTATATTCAGGAGCATAATCATATTACGGTCAATCCCGATTCAATATATGATGTGCAGTCAAAGCGTCTGCATGAATATAAGCGTCAGATGATGAATGTCCTTCATATTATTGCGGAATATCACAGATTAAAGGACGATGCGGATTATGCGGCAAATTACTATCCGAAAACATATATTTTCGGCGCTAAGGCTGCTCCGGCATATACAAGAGCAAAGCTTATAATCAAGCTTATAAATTCGGTTGCCGAAATGATAAACAACGATAAATCCATAAATGATAAGATAAAAGTAGTATTCCTTGAAAACTACAGCGTTTCAATTGCGGAAAAGCTTATTGTTGCGGCTGACGTATCGGAGCAGATTTCAACCGCAGGCAAAGAGGCGTCGGGAACGGGTAACATGAAGTTTATGCTTAACGGTGCGGTTACGTGCGGAACTCTTGACGGAGCAAATGTTGAAATGCTCGAACAGGTCGGCGAGGACAATATTTATATATTCGGTCTGAAAGCCGATGAGGTTGCGGCGAGAGGCCGTTATCCGGGAGAGGACGAGGTAAAGACGATTTATTCGCAGAACGGTCAGTTAAGACGTGCGCTTGAATCGCTTATTGACGGAAGCATTGTTCCGGGTGCGCATAATATGTTTAAGGATTTGTATTCGACATTATTGTTTGGTGATTACGGTTATCCCGACACATATATGGTTTTGAGAGATTTTGAGGAGTATATGAAAACACAGGAAAAGATTTCAGCCGATTATCAGAACAGAACGAAGTGGCTTGAAATGGCTATCATGAATACCGCAATGGCGGGTTTCTTCTCAAGCGACAGAACAATCAGCGAGTACAATGACCAAATCTGGCATTTAAAGCCGATTAAATAATTATAAAATTATGGGGCTGCTGCGTTAGGCAGCCCCTGTATGATTTAAGGAGATAAGTCTGAATAAAATCGCCCATAGCACTACTTTTTGTTCGGGGCGGTACCGTCGTACAGCACCACTCGCTGCAAAGCAGCACTCTGAACGATTTTCTTTCAGACTTAAATTTTGTGTCTTACGGCACCGTAAAGGAATGGTTATAAAAATGCACGCAGAGCATAATTCAAGAGAAAAATTTTATCGTTCGCCGTTTGGTGCGGTACCCTGTTCAACCGAAATAAAATTAAGACTTGCACTGTCAAACGCAGGTATTCCGGGTGCTGTTCGGCTTGTTATAAGGGAGGACAGTGCAGAAACGGAACAGCGCATAGATATGGCGTTTGTTTTTTCGATTGGGGAAAACAGCATATATGAGGCAGATGTCAAAATGCCCGAAAAGTCCTGCTTAATGTGGTATTATTTTGAGATTGAAGTCGGCGATATAACAGTATATTACGGCAATAATAAACGCCAAATGGGAGGAATGGGGGAAAGCTTTGATGAAAAACCGACCAACTCATTCCAGATAACGGTATATGAAAAGGATTATAAAACGCCCGATTGGTTTAAAAACGGAATTGTTTATCAGATTTTTCCCGACAGATTTTTTAACGGTAATGAGGACGGCAGCTTTTTGGGTGACAGAACGGATATAATAAAGCGAAACTGGGGTGAGATTCCGTATTATAAGGCAGAGCAGTTCGGTGGAGAATATTTGTCAAATGACTTTTTCGGTGGAAATCTGAAGGGTGTTATAAAAAAGCTTCCGTATTTGAACGATTTGGGAATAAACGTCATATATCTGAACCCGATATTCAGGGCATATTCAAATCATAAATATGATACGGGCAGCTATGAGGAAATCGACCCCATGTTCGGAGATGAGGAAACATTTAAAAAGCTCTGCACTGAGGCAAAAAAGCAGGGGATAAGAGTAATTCTTGACGGTGTATTCAATCATACGGGCAGTGACAGTATGTACTTTAACAAAAAGGGTACATATGACAGTATCGGTGCGTATCAGTCCGAAGAGTCGCCGTATTTCGGTTGGTATAAATTTATTGAGTGGCCTGAAGAATATGAATCATGGTGGGGAATGACAACACTTCCTCATTGTGACGAGAATTGCGAAGATTACAGAAAATATATTATTTCGGATAAAAATTCTATTATTAAAAGGTGGCTGAGAAACGGAGCGTCGGGCTGGAGGCTTGATGTTGTTGATGAGTTGCCGGGCTTTTTTGTAAAAGAGCTGCGCAAAAGCGTAAAAGAAGAAAAAAATGATGCGGTTATAATAGGCGAGGTGTGGGAGGACGCTTCTCACAAAAGCTCATACGGAGAACGGCGGGAGTATTTTCAGGGCAAAGAGCTTGATTCGGTGATGAATTATCCTATGCGCAACGCAATGATTGATTTTATGCTTGGTAAAATTGACGCATACGGATTTGATGAAAGGCTTATGAGCTTGAAAGAGAATTATCCTGAGCCTGCATATTACTCACTTTTGAATATGCTGTCAAGCCATGATGTGGAACGGTTTTTAACACTGATGGGTGAAGCTCCGTCAAGGCATATGGTAGGCAGAGATTATCAGGTGGAATTTAATTTAAGCGGGGCTGCGCTCGAATGTGCTGTGAAAAGGACAAAGCTTGCATATGGATTACAAATGCTGCTGCCGGGAGTGCCGTGCATATATTACGGCGATGAAATTCTTATGCAGGGGTACGGCGACCCGTTTTGCAGGGCGACATTCCCATGGAACGACATTCCCGAAACGGGAGAAAAAATGCGTGAATATTTAAAACAAATGATAGAGCTGCGCAAAAGCTCCGAGGCGTTTTTATGCGGAGATTTTGAAAGTGTATATAAGATAGGCGGAGTGTACGCATTTATGAGATACAGAGGTGATGAAAGGTATCTTGTAGCGGTAAATGCAGGTCATGAAGATAAAGTCAGAGTTGATACTGCAAGGTTTGGCGTGACAATTTTAAACGGTATTAATACCGATGAGCGTCACAAAGCACAAAATTCTATATTTTATATAAATATAGGGCAGTATGAGATGAAAATTTTTAAAACTGAAAATATATGAATATTAGTAAATGGGTGTACAAATACTTATTTTTAATAATATATCTGTGCCTGTTATAAATTAATTGATTTTTTGCTCGCAAAAAAGAACGCCTAATATCGGCGTTCTTAATTTGTTATAATATTTTCAGATTAGTTCTGAGCAACCCAGTCATCCAATGTTGACTGAACAATTGCTGAATTTGCAC
>CAKSGG010000020.1 GCA_934454215.1 uncultured Clostridia bacterium | reverse complement strand
GATATAATCTATTCAGGGGTGCATAAAATTGCACGGTTCCACCCTAATTACAGCTTTTTTCAAGCTGTCACTCTTTGACCCTTATCGCAGGTTCACGGCTTAGCCTACTAAAATAAATCGTTCGGTAAGCGGCTCAAAAGTGGTGTTCATTCCGCAAAGTCTCAAGAATACTTACAGCCGCGATATTCTCTCTCTTTCAGACTTTCTGCAAAACTACTGTCTTTCTCAACGCCTTAAAACCATTATTGCACTTTTTACTTGATTTGTCAAGTATTTTTTTGAAATTTATTGATTTTTTTTATCCATTCTGCTTTGTATAACCTGTGACAGCACCATAACAAGCACCGTTCCGAGTATCATAAGCGCCGACAAAGCGTTCACATCGGGTGAAACGCCCTTTTTGACCATACCGAGAATCTTCAGCGGTAATGTCTGACTGTCGGGGCCTGCCGTAAAATAGCTTACAACAACGTCGTCAAGCGACATTGTAAGCGCCAGCATACCTCCCGAAATAACTCCCGGGGCAATCATCGGCAGCGTTACTCTCATAAATGTTCTGAATTCGTTAGCGCCCAAATCTCTCGCCGCCTCTTCTATTGATTTGTCAAAGCCCGCAATCCTTGCTCTGACCGTTATTACAACAAACGGCATTGAAAACGTTACGTGCGATATAATCAGCGTGTATATGTTCATCGGCAGATTCAGTGCCGAAAAAAACATCAGCAAGCCTATACCCATGACAAGCTCGGGTATGACAATAGGTATGTACAAGGAATCAGAAATAAGCTGTTTCAGCTTAAATTCAAATTTATACAACCCCACTGCGCATAATGTACCTATGATTACCGATATTGCCGTACTTGCCGCCGCAACGATAAGCGTGTTGTAAAACGCTTTCATAAGCTGTTCGTTGTTTATCATTTTCGCATACCAATCAAATGTAAATCCGTCAAACGTTATATTCCTTTTCGATGTGTTGAACGAAAAAACAATAACGACTATAATCGGTATATACAAAAACGAATAAACAAGACAGGCATAGAGAACGGAAAGAGGTTTAAATTCATGCTTTTTCATTTCCGTTCCTCCTTTATGCTATATCCTCTAATTTTCCTACTTTTGTATACAATCTCATTATAATCAGCGTTATAATTATCAGCACAAGCGACAGTGCCGCACCGAGCGGCCAGTTTCTTGCCGACAAAAACTGATTTTTTATAAGATTTCCCAAATACATATTACTTCCGCCGCCGAGCATATCGGACACATAGAACAACCCCAGTGACGGAATAAATGTCTGTACAGACGCCGCAAATATTCCTGGCATCGTAAGCGGGAGAGTTACTCTGATAAAGCTTCTGAATTTCGGAGCGCCCAAGTCGCACGCCGCCTCAAGCAGCGACGGGTCTATTTTTTCGATTGAATTGTACAGCGGAAGAACCGCAAACGGCAAAAGCTCATACACCATACCGAGTACAACCGCCCCGTCCGTATAAAGCATTTCAAGCGGTGCTTTTATTATTCCAAGGTTTATCAGTATATTGTTTATTATTCCCTCGTTTCTCAAAAGCGTCATCCAGCCGTAAAGACGAATCATTGAATTTATCCAGAACGGCAGCATTATCATAAGCGCCAAAATCGGCTTTACTTTCTTTGATGAATTTGCAATAACCGCCGCAAGCGGATAACCCACAATCAGGCATATAACCGTTGATTTCAGCGCAAGCCATATTGAACGCACAAAGATTTTCAGATAATCGCTTTTCAGCATTTCTTTATATGCGCTCGCTGTCAGCGGCATATTTACACCGCCGTGCGCATTTTTCGTCATGAAACTTATCCCGACCACTATAACAAGCGGTGCAATCAAAAACGCCAAAAGCCAAAGAATCGTCGGTGCAATCATAATCGTCTGCGCAGCCCTGCCGCCCGAACGCTTACGCATTTGTGCCGTCTCCTTTCATAAAGCTCTTGAACATTTCGGCAGCCGAATTGTTTTCAATTACATCATAAAGCTTATCCTCTGTCGTATGCAGCAAAGCCGCCCTTTCCGGCGCCCATGAAATATTAACTCTTTCTCCCACGTCAAACAGCTCCGAATCAGGGTTTCTTGCCGCCTTTAATTCCTGACCGTTAAGCAGCTCTATTATCATTTTCGTTGAAGAGCCTGTAAATATATGCTCCTTAACTCTGCCCTTTATCGAAAATCCCTTTACACTTTCACGTGTTACACGCAGATTTTCGGGGCGTATACATATGTACAGCATTTCATCTATATCTATACCCTTGTCATGAACAACCGCTTTTCCCGATTCAAATATAATTCTCATCAAACCGTCCTCGCAGTCCTGCGAATATCCCTCGATGATATTGGATTCGCCTATGAAATCGGCAACAAACTTTGTTTTCGGGGTATCGTAAATCTCCCTCGGCGTTCCGATTTGCTCTATTATTCCGTCATTCATAACCGCAATACGGTCGCTCATCGTAAGCGCCTCTTCCTGGTCATGCGTAACGTATATAAATGTAATTCCAAGCTGCTGCTGCAAATGCTTTAATTCAGACTGCATTTGTTTCCTGAGCTTTAAATCAAGCGCACCCAAAGGCTCGTCAAGCAGCAAAACGCTCGGGTGATTTACAAGCGCCCTTGCGATTGCAACTCTCTGCTTTTGTCCTCCCGAAAGCTGCGACGGCATTCTGTGCTCCATACCTTCGAGCCGTACAAGCTTAAGCATTTCGCTTACTCTCTTTTTTATTTCGTTCTTCGGCATTTTCTTCTCAACCAGACCGAAGCTTATATTATCCATTATATTCATATGCGGAAAAAGTGCATAGTTCTGAAACACCGTATTTACATTACGTTCGTTCGGCTTTTTGTTTTCCACGTCCTCGCCGTGCAGTAAAATTCTGCCGCCCGTCACCGTTTCAAAGCCTGCTATCATTCTGAGTGTTGTTGTTTTTCCGCAGCCCGACGGTCCGAGGAGCGTTAAAAATTCACCTTCGGCAACATCAAGATTTATCTTTTTTACTATACGAGTATCGCCGTAGTCTTTCTCTACATCTGTAAGTCTTACGACAATATTATTTTCCACTCGCCCTGCCCCCTTTTTATCAGAGTATCTTTTCTCCTCTTTCACCGTTTCTTATTCTGACAACGTCCTCAATATTGGATATAAACATCTTACCGTCTCCGACGCTGCCCGTAGTCAGATTTTCCTGCAATTCGCAAATAATCTCTTCCAAATCCTCGTCCCATACAACTGTCATAACGTAGATTTTCGGAACAAGATTTAATTCCTCATTCAGCTTTTCAAAGTCCTGTGATGAGGCTCTCTGTCTGCCGCAGCCCATAGCCGCCGTTACCGTCATACCCGAATACTCGTTCTTAGCCAATACGCGCTTGATTATGTCCAGCTTATCGGGACGTGTAATAATTTCTATTTTCTTCATACAAATACTCCTTTCCGATATGTGTTACTGTTTCATTGTCGAATATGCAGCGTCATAATACGAAGCCGCATCACCCACATCGTCTATCAGATGTGCTCTTTCAAGCTCTGCCTTATCGGGGTTTGCACCCTGATTACTCTTATATTCGTCGTCCATTAAATCAAAGCCCTTTTCATTCATTGCCACAGCCGGATATGCCTCAAGACAAATTTTATAATTTTCGGGGTCGTGTATGAAGTTTATAAATTTCTCCGCTGCGTCCTGATTCTGCGATGTTGAAGTAAGTACAAAATTATCAACCGACAGTGAACACGGTTCTTCCGTATAAATCACCTCTATGTCGGGGTTCTCGTCAATCGCCAATGCTGCGTCCATGTTATAGACAATTCCTGCCGCAACATCATTCACCGCAAGCGATGAGAAAGCGGTATCGCTGTCATAGATTTTTATATTTTTGCTCAGTTTTCCGAGCCACGGTTCAACGCTCTTGATTACCGATTCATCCTTTTCGTCGGGGTTTTTACCCTCCGCCTTTAAAGCCACGCCCACAAGCTCACGGCAATCGTCAACCGCAACAAGATTCTGCGCAAGCCGTTCATCGGTCAAATCGTTAAGGCTCTTTATGTCAACGCCTAATTCTTCACATTTCTTTTTATTGACCGCTGTCACCGTCAGCGTTGCCATATAAGGCACGCTCCATTTATTTTCCTTATCAAAGTCCATGCCCTTGTACATGGAATACAGATTATCAAAATTCGGGATATTGTTTATGTTTATTTCCTTAATCAAGCCCTGCTCAATCATTGCGGGGATAACGTAATTACTCGCCGTAATCAAATCATACTGTCCCGTTCCGCCGGCAGTAAGTTTCGCAAGCATTTCTTCGTTGGAAGAAAACGTTGTTTCAACTACTTTAATTCCTGTTTCTTCTTCAAATTTATCATACAGCTCCTGCGGAATATACTCTGCCCAGTTATATATATGCAGTGTATTTTCAGCCGTTTTCTGTTCTCCGCAGCCCGTCATCATACCGATTGACAAAACCGCCGCCAAAGAAACTGCCGTTATTTTGTTTATTTTTGAAAATTTTTTCATTGAAATCATCCCTTTCAAATAAAATTGACACGCTAAATATTATTATAACATATTAGTATTCTGTTTGCAATAGATTTTAATTAAAATTTACACAGCTTTTTGCATAAAAATACATATCCGCAATTACTCTGTATATATAAAAAGGACAGGCTTAAGCCTGTCCCTCAAACTCATATTAATCTATCAGCCGATTTTTGCCTGATTAACCTTGATGCCGGGTCCCATTGTTGATGTAACAACAACGCTCTTCAAATACTGACCCTTTGCTGCCGCCGGCTTAGCCTTGATAATAGCGCCCATAAGAGCGTTAAAATTCTCCTGAAGCTTTTCAGCTCCGAATGAAGCCTTACCAATCGGGCAGTGAATTATATTTGTCTTGTCAAGTCTGTACTCAACCTTACCTGCTTTAATTTCGTTTACAGCCTTTGTAACGTCCATAGTTACAGTACCTGCTTTCGGTGAAGGCATAAGTCCCTTAGGACCAAGAACCTTACCCAAACGACCTACAACACCCATCATATCCGGCGTTGCAACAACTACGTCAAAATCAAACCAGTTTTCGCTCTGGATTTTTGTAACCAAATCCATTTCACCTACATAGTCAGCGCCTGCTGCCTGTGCTTCATCAGCCTTAGGTCCTTTTGCAAATACAAGAACCTTTGAGGTCTTACCTGTACCGTGCGGTAAAACTATTGCACCTCTGACTTGCTGGTCAGCGTGTCTTGAGTCAACGCCCAATCTGATATGAGCCTCAACTGTTTCGTCAAATTTTGCTTTAGCTGTCTTTGTTATAAGCTCCATAGCTTCAGCAGTATCATAAAGCTTTGATTTATCAACAAGCTTTGCGCTATCCTGGTATTTCTTACCTCTAAACATAATTTTCCTCCTTACGTGGTCAAACGAGCTTTACTCTCCCACCATTCTTTAACTATTAGTCACCAATTAAAACGCCCATGCTGCGGCAAGTGCCGGCAATCATGCTCATTGCAGCTTCAACCGAAGCAGCATTCAAGTCAGGCATCTTCTGCTCTGCAATAGCCTGAAGGTCTGCTTTTGAAATTGTAGCAACCTTTGTTTTGTTAGGAACGCCCGAACCGCTCTGAATCTTACAAGCCTTCTTGATAAGAACAGCCGCCGGCGGCGTTTTTGTTATGAATGAGAAGGAACGGTCTGCATATACTGTGATAACTACGGGAATAATCAATCCTGCGTCCTTCGCTGTCTTTTCGTTAAATTCCTTTGTAAACTGCATAATGTTTACACCGTGCTGGCCCAAAGCCGGACCAACCGGGGGAGCCGGAGTTGCTTTGCCGGCAGGAATCTGTAATTTAATATAACCTGCAACTTTCTGTGCCATAATGGCCACCTCCTTGAAAATTCATGACGTTTCCGTCAAATGTGGTAAAAATCGGACTTCTTTTGGCTTACGCCTCACAATCCTCCCACTGTTACCAGAGGGATATTTATAACAACCGCTATACGGCTATTAACAATTAATTAACAGGCTCAACCTGTGTATAGTCTATTTCAACAGGCGTTTCGCGCCCGAACATTGATACCGAAACACTAACCTTTCTTGTTACCTCATCAATATTTGAAATTTTGCCCGAAAAGCCTTCCATAGGTCCTGATTTGATAGAAACCAAATCGCCCACAGCGAAATTTATATCGCCCATGCGTATTGTTTCCACGCCCATTCTTTCAACCTCTTCATTTGAAAGAGGAACAGGCTTTGAACCCGGTCCCACGAAACCCGTAACACCTCTTGTATTACGAACGACAAACCAGCTTTCATCATTCATAATCATTTTGATGATTACATAACCGGGGTATACTTTTCTTTTTACAACCTTATCAACGTCGCCTTTTTTCTCAACAACATCCTCTGTCGGAACTTTTACGTCCGTAATAAGGTCGGAAATTCCCCGATTTTCAACTGACTTTTCGATATTGGCTTTAACCTTGTTTTCATAACCCGAATATGTGTGAACAACATACCATTTTGCTTCCTCGGCCATAACCATTCTCCTTTCCTTGCTTTACAGCAGGTCGGTAAACAGTTGAAACAGCTTTGCGAAGCCTGTATCCAACAGAGACAGAATTACCGTTATAATAGCGATGAACACAAGTATAACGCCGGTGTTGTGTATAAGCTGTTCTTTATTCGGCCATGTAACCTTTTTAAGCTCTGCCTTGCATTCCTTGAAATACTTTGCTATTTTGTTTCCGCCCGTCTTTTTTGTTACATTTGCATCTGCCATTTTCTCTACTCCTTAAAACTATTTTGTTTCCTTATGAAGAGTGTGCTTTCTGCAGAACTTACAATACTTATTCATTTCAAGTCTGTCAGGGTCATTTTTCTTATTCTTCATAGTATTGTAATTTCTCTGTTTACATTCTGTGCATGCCAAAGTAATCTTTACTCTCATTCTGTACACCTCCGTTATTCATCGTTAATCGGCTTTAATGCGAAAAATCACACATAAAAAAAGAGTCTTAACTCTTACTATAGGTATTATACCATTAATACCGCATTATGTCAAGACTTTTTTTTATTTTTTTACAAATTAATTATGCGCCACGTTTCAATCAGTCTTTCCAAACTCCACGCAGCGTTTGCCGGCGATGTTGACGGCAGACATACCGACGTCATACCTACCGTGTTTTTTGTATATTTATTGTAGTATTTCTCCGCCGTTTTTCCGTTCACAAATATTTTTTTAACATTGCTGTTATTTAATATAACGCTTATATTATTTGCCGTTACATTTTTAATCGAACTGTCCGCACTCCCCGTAACCGCACACGAGGCAATAACGTCCCACAGCGCTATTCCGTTTCGGTGCAGAAACTCTTTCTTTTCGTCAATCGTTTCGGGCGTTTCGTCACCGAAAACCGCCGATGTTACCTTCCAGAAACGATTTTGCGGATGTCCGTAAAAAAATCTCTGCTCCCGTGATTTTACTGACGGAAAACTCCCCAGTATTAAAATTTTTGAGTTTTTGTCATACAACGGCGGAAAAGGGTGGCAGATTATTTCTTTCTTCTCTTGTTCAGCCATTCCTGAGATACCTCTTTATTTACCTGTCTGGCTCTTGCAATAGACAAATTATCGCTCGGAATATCATCGGTTATTGTAGAGCCTGCCGCAATATACGCACCCTTGCCGACAGTCACGGGCGAAACAAGATTGGTATTACAGCCGATAAACGCATTATCCGATATTGTAGTGCGGTGCTTGTTTTTACCGTCATAATTAACCGTAACCGTTCCGCATCCGAAATTTACGTCCTTGCCGACGTCCGAATCTCCGACATATGTTAAATGCGAAATTTTTGTTCCATCGTCAACGGTCGAATTTTTCAGTTCGACAAAATCGCCGACCTTTACGTTTTCGCCGACTCTGCAATTCGGTCTGATGTACGCAAACGGTCCTACATGAGTATTGCTGCCTACCTCCGAATCAATAATAACAGAACTTAAAATGTCAACTCCGTCACGAATAACGGCTCTTTCCAGAACCGAGCCTGTCCCGACTGTGCAATTGCTGCCGATTTTCGTACCCGATTTCAGCGTAACATTCGGGCAGATTTCCGTATCCTTTCCTATTTCTACGCCATCCTCAATATATATGCTTTCGGGAATACGCATAGTAACGCCGTTTTTCATATGCGCCTCGTTTATACGTCTGCGCATTATCGTTTCAGCCTCGTTCAGCTGAACACGGTCGTTTATTCCTCTGATTTCGTCGCTGTCATCAATTACATACGCACCGACCTTTTTGCCGAAATCAAGCAGAATTTCGATTGTGTCGGTAAGATAATATTCGCCCTGCGCATTGTTCGGCGTAAGCTCCTCAAGCGCATATATAAGCGATTTCGTATCGAATACGTACATACCCGAATTTATTTCCTTTATTTGCTTTTCCTCATCGCTTGCGTCTTTCTGCTCAACTATTTTCTTTACGTTTCCGTTTTCTCTCACAACACGTCCGTAGCCCGTTGCGTCATCAAAAACAGCCGTAAGAACCGTTGCCGCATTGCCGCTTTCCTTATGATATTCGACTGCGTTCTTTATCGTCTGTGCCGTAATCAGCGGTATATCGCCATTTAAAATAACAACATATCCTCCGTCCGCCGCAATAAGAGGAACAGCCTGCATAACAGCATGACCCGTACCTTTTTGTTCAGCCTGAACCGCATATTCGCAGCTTGCACCGAGAACCTCTCTCACCATATCGGCACCGTGTCCGATAACGGTAACAATATTTCCCGCTCCCGCTTTCTTTGATGCGTCAATTACCCATTTGCACAGCGGCTTTCCGCATATTTTATGCAGAACCTTGGGAATGTCCGATTTCATTCTCGTACCCATTCCCGCCGCCAGAATTACGCTTGTAAACATTTTTACATCATTCCTTCCGCTTTTTTTATATCCTGTTCTATCTGCGCCTTTAATTCCTCCACACACCTGAATTTTCTGTCGCTGCGCAGATATTCCATAAAATCGACTCTGACATTTTTGCCGTATAAATCACCGTCAAAATTCAGAACATGACTTTCTATTGTTATTTTATCCGCTCCGAACGTCGGATTGTTTCCCACATTTATAACGCTTTTAAATTCTTTTCCGTCTATATGCGTTATTCCTGCATAAACTCCGCTTTTCGGCAGTACATTTTCATCACCGTATTCTATGTTTGCCGTGGGAATCTGCATTTTTCTTCCGTTTTGATAACCCGAAAGAACTCTTCCCTCGATAAAGAAACGTCTGCCCAAAAGCTCATTAGCCTTATTTATATTCCCGTTTTCGATAAGACTGCGGATATACGTTGACGATACAGTGCTGCCGTCCTTTTCGATTCGGTCGGTAACAATAACGTCAAAGCCCATTTTTTTGCCGAGCGCTTTCAGTACGTCGGCGTTTCCCTCCGCATTGCGCCCGAATGTATAATCATATCCGACGCACACCGCCTTTACATTAAGCCGTTCGGCAAGAAACTCCGCAAATTCATCGGGAGGCATTTTTCTGAAATCCTCGCTGAATTTGCAGATATATGCAAAATAAAGATTTTCGGTTTTTAATATTTCTGTTTTCTGTTTTGTTCCCGTTATTTTTTTTGTATTCTTAAAGCTTCCGTCAAATAAAAGAACTCCGCTTTTTAAGCCATTTTTTATACCGTATTCCTCGGCACTGCGTATTATAGCCATATGAGCCGTATGTAAGCCGTCAAAATCGCCCAAGGCGACTACGCTGTCAAAGCTCAAAGCGTCTTTATCCGCATAAAATATCTTCATTACGCAAAACCTCTTACTGAATTTCTTTTATTTCGCTCACAGTGGAATCGCTGAAAACGTCGTCCTCGTCTCCCGACCAGAACGTCTGCAATATAACCAGTCTGTGCTTTCTGCACTCAGATATACACATAAAACGATTTTTGGGGCTGTAGATTCTGTAAACCTTTCCCTCCTCGCCGTCAGGCCATGTAAGCTGTACTCCGTGATACACACTGTCCGCCTGTCTGTAATTAAGCATTATTTTAGGGCAGTTTACAAATACCTTGTCGGGATTCATCATCGCCGCCTGAAGTTTCTTGTCCGCATTCATATCCAAAATTTGTTTCAGAGTATATGCCTGAGATATATCAAAGCTGTGTGTTTTTATTCTGCGCAGTTTGTTCATGTATGCACCGCATTTAAGCTTTTTACCTATATCATTACATAAGCTCCTTATATATGTTCCCTTTGAACATTCCACTTCTATATCAACCGTATAGTTTTCCATATCCACTCTGAGAACCGACATAGCCGAAATATTTATCCTTCTCGGCTCTCTTTCAATTTCAATTCCCTGTCTTGCAAGCTCATAGAGCTTTTTTCCGTCCTTTTTTATTGCCGAATACATCGGCGGTATCTGTTCCATTTCACCCTGGAAGCTGAGTATAGCGTCTATAATCTCTCCCTTTGTGCTGGTAACTTCACACTCTGTAATTACTTCCCCCTCGCAATCATAAGTGTCCGTTGTCATTCCAAGTACGATTTCCGCTCTGTACACTTTATCGGCATCTTGAAGAAATCTCGCCGCCTTTGTTGCGACCCCAATGCAAATAGGAAGCACACCCGTAGCTATCGGGTCAAGAGTTCCCGTATGACCTATTCTTCTTACGCCTGTAAGACGGCGTATGTAATTTACAACATCATGCGAGGTCATACCTATTGGCTTATCCACCACCAATATTCCATTCATATTCGGGATTCGCTTAGATAACTGCATTCTTTTATAATAATCTCCTTTATTTTATTTAAAGACATATCTTTTATCGTACACCCTGCTGCTTTTTTATGTCCTCCTCCTCCGAGCTTTGCCGCAAGCCCTGACACATCAAAATCCCCGTTTGAGCGAAGATTTACCCTTATTCCGTCCGCCTGCTCTTTCAGGCAGACAGCCACCTCGGTATCTTCTATCATTCTCGGTATATCCACAAGATTGGGCATATCCTCTTCGGGTATGTTATATTTTTCATATAAGCTTTTTTCCGCCGTTACGATTCTTAATTTTCCGTCGTAACAGCTCGTTATATTTGACGATACCTCCGCTTTCAGCTCAACCGCCCATAAAGGCTCGCTTTCAAAAAGCAGTCTTGCAATTTCAGCATGATTTATACCGTATCCGATAAGCTCGCCCGCCGAATACATTGTTTCTGACGATACGTTTGAATATTTAAAACAGCCCGTATCGGAGCATATCGCCGTATAAAGCTGCACCGCAATTTCTTTGGTGATTGTAAGCTTCATTTCTTTGAGCAGCTTGTATATTATCTGACCCGCCGACGACGCATCACCCTCAACGTAATTTTCTTTTGCATAATATGTGTTTGAATAATGGTGGTCAATACTTATTGTATTTCCGATATGGTCAAAAATTTTTTTCCGCTCACCAAGACGGCCTATATCGCCGCAGTCAACACATACGCATAAATCGTAATCATACGTTTTATCCGGGTCATATATTTCATAATCACTGCCCATGAAATTAAGTCTTTTTTCGATTTTTCCGCTCACGCATACATCGGCTTTCTTCCCTGCACTCCGCATAGCCTGCGCCAATGCAAAGCTTGAGCCCAGAGCGTCGGGGTCTTCATTTATATGCGTAAGAATTATCATTGACTCCGCAGCGTTTAATTTTGATATAATGTTTTTCACGTTAATCACCATTCCGTGTTTTTCTTAACAATTCCTCTATATATGCACCGTGCTCTATTGAATGGTCAAGCTCGAATATAAATTCGGGAGTATATCTCAAATCCACACGCTTTCCCATTTCACGCCTTACAAAGCCTGCTGCGCTTTTTAAGCCCTCAAGCGCTTTCTTCTGGGTTTCCTTATCGCCCATTACGGAAATATACGCCTTTGCATAGCGCAGGTCATTCGTCACGTTTACCGTCACAACGCTTGTCATCATCGGTATACGGGAATCCTTTAATTCACGTATAACCGACGCAAGCTCACGGCGCACTTCCTCATTTATTTTATCAATTCTTGCCATAAGTCCCTCCGGCTATCTTTCAATTTCCTCCATGACAAAGCATTCTATTGTATCGCCCTCTTTGATGTCGTTGAAGTTTTCAATACCCAATCCGCACTCAAAGTTCTCCGATACTTCCTTAGCGTCATCTTTAAATCTTTTCAGAGAATCAATCTTGCCCTCATGAATAATAATACCGTCACGAACAAGTCTGATGTCGGCATTACGCTGTATTTTACCCTGAGTAACATAACAGCCGGCAATAGTTCCTACTCCCGAAACCTTAAATGTCTGTCTTACCTCGGCATAGCCTATAACATTTTCCTTATATTCGGGGTCAAGCATACCCTTCATTGCCGCTTCCATTTCCTCGATTGCCTGATAAATTACTCTGTAAAGCCTTATATCAACATCATGCTGCTCCGCCGCACTTACCGCTCCTGCGTCAGGTCTTACGTTAAAGCCTATAATTATCGCATTTGACGCATCGGCAAGCATTACATCCGACTCATTGATAGCGCCTACTCCGCCATGGATTGCTCTTACTCTTACCTCATCATTGGAAAGCTTTTCGATTGACTGCTTAACAGCCTCAACACTTCCCTGAACGTCAGCCTTGATGATAACGGAAAGTTCTTTCATGTTACCCTCGTCAATCTGGCTGAACAGATTATCAAGTGAAACCTTGACAACCTGATTAAATTTGTTTTCCTGAATTTCCTGTTTTCTCTGTTCCGCAACGTCACGGGCAAGCTTTTCGTTTGATACAACCATCAGATTATCACCGCCCGACGGAGCCTCGTTCAATCCGAGAATCTCAACCGGCGTGGACGGGCCTGCATTCTTAACACGTCTGCCCTTGTCATTTACCATTGCCCTTACACGTCCGACAGATGTGCCTGCAATAATGAAGTCGCCTACATTAAGCGTACCGTTCTGAACAAGAACCGTTGCAATCGGACCTCTGCTCTTGTCTATACGCGCTTCTATTACCGTACCTTCGGCAGGTCTGTTCGGATTTGCCTTTAATTCCTGCATATCAGCAACCAGCAGAACCATTTCCAAAAGTCCGTCAATGTTAATCTGTTTCTTTGCGCTGACCTCAACGCAGATTGTATCGCCGCCCCATTCCTCCGGCACAAGTCCGTATTCAACAAGCGACTGTCTTACTCTGTCAGGATTTGCTCCGTCCTTGTCTATTTTGTTTATCGCAACAATAATCTGTACTCCGGCAGCCTTTGCATGGTTTATTGCCTCGATTGTCTGTGGCATGATACCGTCGTCTGCCGCAACAACAAGTATAGCTATATCCGTTACCTGTGCACCTCTTGCACGCATTGTTGTGAACGCCTCATGTCCGGGTGTATCAAGGAATGTTATATCACGGTTATTCAGCTTAACGCCGTAAGCGCCAATATGCTGCGTAATTCCACCCGCCTCGGTCGAGGTAACACTCGTATGGCGTATTGCGTCAAGCAGTGATGTTTTTCCGTGGTCAACGTGACCCATAACAACAACAACCGGCGGTCTTTCCTGCAAGTCCTCAGGCTTATCCTCTTCGGGTCTTTCCTGCATAAGGAGGTCTTCCTTAGTCAAAACAATCTCCTTATTTACCGTTATGTCATAATCCGACGCAATAAGCTCTGCCGTTTCAAAATCAATGCTCTGATTCATAGTTGCCATAACTCCGAGCATCATAAGCTTTTTAACAATTTCAGCCCCCGTCTTACCCATCTTTGATGCAAACTCGCCAACTGTAATCGTTTCGGGAATTTCAATTTCGGTTATAACCTTTGCGGGAATTACCTTCTTGGGCTGCTGAGCCTTTTTCTTTTCCTTAGTGTTTTCTTCTCTTGTTTTCTTGCGCCTGTTTTTGCTTCTTCCGCCCTCAAGCTTAATATTCTCAGGAACATAGTCTTCTATTCTTTCACGCTCGTTTATTTTATCTATTTCAACCGTATCCGTACGTGTATCGACATAGCGCTTTCTGTCGGTCGTTTCAATGACAATCTCATCGCCGTTTCTCTCAACACTGTTAAGGTCGATTTTCGTTCCCGTCTGTTTCTTTGCGGCATTATGATGCTTTTTCTTTTCGGCCCTCGCTTTTTTCTCCGCTTCTTCCTTGGCTTTTCTGTCGGCCTCTTCTTTAGCCTTGCGCTCTGCCTCAGCTTTTGCTTTTTTCTCAGCCTCAGCCTTGGCTTTCCTTTCGGCCTCTTCTTTAGCCTTGAGTTCTGCCTCCTCTTTGGCTTTCTTTTCAGCCTCTTCCTTGGCCTTGCGTTCCGCTTCCTCCGCTGCCTTTTTCTCAGCCTCTTCTTTAGCCTTTTTCTCAGCCTCAGCCTTGGCTTTCTTTTCAGCCTTTGCTTGAATTTCATCAAGCTTTGTCTGTAATTCCTCTATAGTCGTCAAATGTTCCATGGTATAGATTTCAAAAACCACGCTCGCTTCCTGTTCCGAAAGCTGGCTTGACGGCTTAGGCGCATTAATGCCAACCTCTGCAAGCTTGCCCGAAATTTCCTTGCTTGTTACGCCCAAATCCTTTGCTATGTCCCTTAGATATATGGTATTGTTCTCCGATGTCATCTGCATCACCCTTTCTTCATTTCTCCGATTTTGCCGCATTTCATGTAAATTTCATCAGACACTCCGCATTTTAAATGTTTGTCGAGAATCCGCTTTTTATAAGCCTTTTTTATACACTTCTCATTGCCGCATACATATGCCCCTCTTCCGAAATGCTTCTTTTCCGTATCCAGCACAGCCGTTCCGTTTTCATTAACCACTCTTATCAGGTTATGCTGTTCCTGCATTTTTCGGCATACGACGCACATTCTCATAGGCACGTGCCTGTTTTCAGTCCTCGTCATACCGCATATATGTCAATCTTCCAGCCTGTCAGTCTTGCGGCAAGTCTGACATTCTGACCCGATTTTCCGATTGCAAGAGAAAGCTGCGATTCAGGCACACCGACTCTTGCCGTATGTTCTTCCTCATTAATTTCAATCTCCTCAACCCTTGCCGGACTTAATGCCGACGGTATATATTCTTTAGGGTCCTCGCTCCATTTTACAATATCAATTTTTTCGTCATGAAGCTCATCGCCTATATTCTGAACTCTCATTCCCTTAGGGCCTATACATGCGCCCTGTGCGTCTATATCCGGATTGCTTGAATATACGGCTATTTTGGTTCTTGAACCGCCCTCTCTCGAAACTCCCTTTATCTCAACGATTCCGTCCGCTATTTCAGGCACTTCCGTTTCAAAAAGTCTCTTTACAAGTCCCGGATGCGTTCTTGAAAGCAATATCTGCGTTCCTCTCGATTCCTGTCTTACACCGCTTACATAGCATTTGATTATCTGTCCCACTTCATACGTTTCATTTTTCGGCTGTTCGTTCGCATAAAGCACGCCCTCCGTTTTACCGACATCAACATAAACGTTTCCGTGTTCTATACGCTCTATTTCACCGCTTACGATTTCGTTTGTTTTCTCGTTATATTCGCTGTAAATAATTCCGCGCTCCGCTTCTCTTATTCTCTGCGTTATAACCTGCTTTGCGGTCATTGCACTCACACGTCCGAAATCCTTCGGAGTAACCTCGATATTAACTATATCTCCCAGCTCATAGCTCGGATTTATCTTTTTTGCGTCCTCAATGTCAATTTCTTCGCTGTCCTCAAACACAAGGTCAACGACCTTTTTCTGCGCCATTACCTGAACAGTCCCCTTATTTCTGTCAATAAATACCTCAACATTCTGCGACGCATTAAAATTTCTTTTATATGCCGCAACCAATGCCGCCTCCAATGCGTCAAATATCATATCGGGACTCATTCCCTTTTCGACGCAAAGCTGCGTCATTGCCTCTAATAATTCTTTGTTCATTTTTTATAATTAATCCTTTCCGATGTATTTTCTAAAATTCAAACGATAATCTTATATATGAAACGTCCTTAACAGGAATATTTACCGTTTTTCCGTCAACCTCTATCTGCGCCGTTTTATCCGCATATGATTTCAATATTCCGCTGAATTCCTTACCCTCGTCAATCGCTTTGAAAAGCTTAACATCAACCTTTCTGCCGATATAATAAAGAAATTCGCGTTCCTTTGTAAGACGTCTGTCAGCCCCCGGCGAAGATACTTCAAGCGTGTAATTGCCCTCAATCGGGTCAGTCTCGTCAAGTATTGAATCCAGCGCTCTTGAAAAAGCTTCGCAGTCATCAATCCCCACTCCGCCTTCCTTGTCGATATAATAGCACAGACTGTAGCCCGAGCCTTCTTTTTTATAAGACACATCGACAATATAAAGCCCCAGCTTTTCGGCAGTATCCTCCGCAAGATGAAGTGCAGCTATTTCTGTCTTGTTTGCCATTAAAACCCCTCTTTCCGCATATATATAAGATTTACTCAATTAAAATTGAAAGAGTGGGCTTCCCCACTCTTTCAGAATAACTTATCCTTAAACGCACTAATTATATCACACTTTTCAGATTATTTCAATAGTTTTTTTACATTTTTTTAATATTTTTTATTTTTATACCAAATTTATTATATTAATCATTTTTAGTATTCCCTTTTAGTGCAAAAAAATGACTGTTTTATAAAAACAGTCATTTTGGTGCCGATGACCGGGGTCGAACCGGTACGGTATCACTACCACAGGATTTTGAGTCCAGCGCGTCTGCCAATTCCACCACATCGGCGTATCAGCCGCAGCAATAAGCTGCGGTGTTATTTACTAAAATTATTCAGCTACGAAAGGAAGCAATGCAATCTGTCTTGCTCTCTTAATTGCTGTTGTAAGCTGTCTCTGATGCTTTGCACAGTTACCGCTTATACGTCTGGGAACAATCTTTCCTCTCTCCGAAACGTATCTTCTCAGCTTAGCTGTATCTTTATAATCAATATGTTCAACCTTATCTATACAGAACATGCAAACCTTTTTCTTAGGCTTTCTTGCTCTCTGAGGTCTTTCCATTCTCTCAGCCATGACTATATCCTCCTTATCATTTTTTAGAACGGCAGGTCGTCCTCGCTGCCATCATCTATATTGGCAAAATCCATCGTATTAAAACCCTCGCTGCCGAAGTTAGCATCCATTCCGCCGTTTTGCGGAGCATTGAAAGCAGGCTGCTGAGCCTGAGGCTGTGCAAATCCCTGATTTGCATAATTTCCGCCGTTCTGCTGTGTACCCGTTTCCGCTCTCGAGCCGGTAAAGTAGGCTTCGTCAACAACAACTTCTGTTGAATATTGTCTTTTGCCGTCCTTATCGTCCCAACTGCTTGTCTGTATACTTCCGACAACCGCAATCATACTTCCTTTCTGAAAGTATCTGCATATAAACTCACCCGTCTGACGCCATGCGGCACAATTTATAAAATCTGCCTGCTGCTGTCCGTCTCTGCCGGAGAATCTTCTGTTTACTGCGATTGAAAATCTTGCAACGCTCACTCCCGTCGGAGTTTGTCTTAATTCAGGATCTCTTGTTAAACGACCCATCAAAATAACCTTGTTCATTCTCTTACCTCAAAAGACTTATTCTTCGTCTTTTCTGATTATGATAGTTCTCAAAACACCTTCGGTAATCTTGTAATTTCTGTCAAGCTCCTTAGGGAATTCCGCATCAGCCTTGAAATCTACAAGATAGTAGAAACCTTCGGTTCTATCATTAATCTCGTAAGCAAGTCTTCTCTTGCCCCACTCGTCAACAGATTCAACAGTACCGTTTTTCTCAATAAGTCCTACAAACTTATCTTTCAGCTCTGTTACCTTTTCCTCTGCAAGTGTCGCGTCAATGATAAAAATTGTTTCATAGCTGTTTATTATTTTTTCAGCCATTTTCGCACCTCCTTATGGACATTAGTCCCGAAAGCCAATCTCTCGGGCAAGGATGTCTGTCCTTAACAGACTTCAATATTATACCTTATTTTTTCTGATTTGTCAAGTATTTTTTTAAAAAATATTATAAATTTTCAAACTCTGTCCGCAGCAGCACCGCAACCCTGCTCATACCGTATAAATTTCAGCTGAATGCTGAAATCGGAACTAAGCTCATAAGAATACAAACAGCCATAATACTTTTTGATAATTTTTCTTCGCTATATTTCTTCTCGCATTTAAAACCGTATTTAATTATTTTAACATTATAACTATATTACAGCAAGCCAATATCATTTTTTACCTTGCTAAATTCATTCGCAGCCGCAATAGCGGCAAAACCAGCAACAAGCTTTCCCACAATAACACTTGCAGTATATTCAGGCATAAAAGCCATAGTGAAAGCCAAATGGTCTGCAAATACAAATGAAGCCGAAACCGCAAACGCAGAATTTAATATAATTCCTTTATTGTCCATATCTTTCATCAATTCAAATGTAGTTAAATTTGTTGCCAACGACGAAATAAATCCGATTGCCGAAGAATTATTAATATTTAATCTATTTCCCAGTTTTATTAACGGTTTCTTCAATAATACAGATAAGCAATAAATTAAAGGAAATGCACCTGCCATAACACATGCTGCATTTATTATAATCTCAGCAGTATTTTCAAGTGTATCCGAATACGGTATAAGCTTAATTCCTGTCAATAATTCAATTATTCCGCTTACCAAACCCAATATAGTTATAACCCTAATTATTTTTCCTGTTACAAAAAAGATTTTTTCGCTTTTGTCAGGAGCTTTGTATAATCCAATCGCTATAATTACTGAAATTATTACCAAAGGAATTAAATCAGCTATTAACGGCACGATTTTAATGCCTGCAATAATTCCTCCCGCAAAACAACCTATAGGTATTGTCACAATTCCGCAAAGCATTCCGAAAACTAACTGTTTGTATTTTGATTTATCAACCATTCCCAACGCTGCCGGAATTGTAAATGATACTGTAGCTCCCATCATTGATGAAACCACCATTGCATTAAATTTACCCAAATCCGAATTATTACATAACTGTTCTGAAAGAGCAGCACCGCCCATATCGTTCGCAAGAATAGAAGATGTTAATATTGACGGTTCAATAAAATCAGGAAAAATATGTACTATCCCTGTCAGGAAATGCAATATTGTCGGTGCAATTATCAACATTCCCGACATCGATAGCGTAAGCGGTCCGAGCATGGAAATACCCTTTTCAAATTCCTTACCCAAGCCAAACTTATTACCTATTAAATAATCTATAACTCCTATTATGAGAAATGCAACTATAATTACTTTCAATATTTCCATATGCTTTTCCTTTTAGAGCAAAATAGGTACAAAGCCGTTTTCTGTTAAGATATAGCGCTCTTTATATCCTGCTTCTTTCAGCAAATCAATTGCCATATCAAAGCAGCAATCAAGCATATTTTTATTATGACAATCTGATGATATTATAGCTTTAAATCCCAATTTTTTCAGTTCCTTTATAATGAATAAAGACGGATACGGCATTTTTCGATAACCTCTTGCAATCGCACCGGTATTAACCTCAAAATAAGGTATTTTACCTGCTAATTTTTCTGCCGCATGAACTGCAAGTCTTTTATATTCATCTAAGTTCTCATCAAAAAATTGAATATTGTCACTATGCTTTGTGATTAAATCAAAATGTCCTATAATATCAAATTTTCCGTATTCGGGCAATTGGGCAAGAGTATCATAATATGCCCTTGCATAATTCATACCGTTGCCGTTGAAATATTTATTTATAATATCTTCGACAATCTCCTGCGAACAATCAAAACTAATAATTTCATCGTCAATCAAAAGATAATGTACAGCACCTATAAGATAATCATATCCCGTTAAATCAACCTTTGAGTACATATCAAATTCAAGTCCGCAAAAAATCTTGATTTTGTCCTTATACTCCTCTTTTAATCTGTATATTTCATTTTTGTATTTTTCTGTTCCTTCAATTGACATTGAATGTTCGGGATCGTAATACGCATATGAGTGGCCTGAAAATCCAATAGAGCCAAATCCTTTTTTTATTGCTTCTTCTACCATTTCTTGCGGAGAATCCACCCCGTCACAATAGTTTGTATGTGTATGCAGATTTTGTTTTACATTCATGTATATATTCCTCCTTATGCCATCCCCGATGGGTCACACCACTGAAAGCAACCACCATTATCATATCTATGAAAAAGAAACAAACATCATCATAACTATGTTACAAAAAAATGTTTGTTTCTTATGGCACCCCCTACGTGAGTCGAACACGTGACTAGCCCTTAGGAGGGGCTTGTTATATCCACTTAACTAAGAGGGCATATACCTATTGTATTCTTTTTGCCATTACAACCATTCTCTCATTTGAGCGGTTGTATGAGCAGGTTGAAAGAGTAAGTATCTTGTCGCCGTAGCTGACGGATTCGCCCGTTTTATACAGCATACCGCTTTTTACCGTACTCATAAATTCAACAAATTTTTCCTTGCTTTCAAATTCTGTCCATTCGTGATACTTAAACTCATTCTCTGAGTTTGTCTTTGTTTCAAATACCGCAAATATTTTATATTTACCTCTTTCATAGTTTGTGTCAAAATCAATAACCGAATGGCTGTCATAAAACTTCTTGTCTTCGTAACCGAGCAAGCCCGCAAACATAGAACCGTCTTTCATATTATGAGCATAAATAATAAGATTATCGCTCGGCTTTTTTATATCGCACTGATAATCAAGAAACGGCAGACCGCTGTACTGATATTTTTTTTCAAAATTGCGGTGTAAATAATATTCGTTGTCCTCATTTTGCATGACGGGATAATCTATATCCGTACCCTCAATTTTTACCCAACCAACCATATCGTTATTCTTTTCATAAGCATTGTAATAACCTTGAATCATACCGTTCGGAGCGTATTTCTCTTCAGGCTCATTGTTTTCTTCGGTCTGTGCATCATTTTTTTCGCCGCCGTCTTTTTCAAAGCCGCTTTCAACAACGTTTCTGAGCGCCGAAATATCATTTTTCGCCTTACGGCTGTCATAAAAATACTTTGCCAAATATCCGACGCAGCCAATGAAAATACTGAGAGAAAGGATTAAAATAATGCGGCGCTTCTTATTCACATTATTCTCTCCTTTCCCTCAGCAGATTGTTTTAATTACGTTTTTTCTTCGAGTCCGCAATCACATAAATTACTGTTCCGAGTGATAGAAATGCCAATGCGCACAATCCTGCAATCGGGGTAAAGTCGCCTGTCTTCGGATTGCTTTTAGGCGCTGCCGACGGCTTTGCCGTTGCTTTTGCAGTTGCCTTGACTTTCGCCGTTGCTGTCGGTTTTGTTGTAGCTTTTGCAGTTGCCGTGGCTTTCGCCGTTGCTGTCGTATTCGGTGATTTAAACTGAATATATGCGGTCGAATCTCCTTCAAGAAGTATTCTCTCACCCTCTGCAACCGTTACGATAAGACCGTCATCATTTTTGCTGAACAACTCACCCTGAAATTTACTTCCTCCGTCCTTGTTAAATACAGTTACGATGCCCTTACCTACCATTTTGTAGGTACCGGGTTTCAATACGTTTTTACCGCTCTGATTGGCAGTAACAAGTATTTCGACCTTCTTTTCCGCAGGAGCCGCACTTGCCGAAGCACTCGGCGCTGAAGACGATGTTGGAGCTGCCGATGCTGTCGCCGAAGGAGCCGCACTTGCATGAGGAGCATTCGTCGGAGCCGATGTAAACGACGGCGTTGCCGACGGCATTGATGCTGACTGGAACTTTTTCTCGTCATCGGTATAGACAATCTTCCATTCTATATCGCTTGTCTTTGATGAAAGCTTTGACAAATCAACATCTTTATTTGCCGAAATATACAAGTTATACGAGCTTTCCTTTTTATTTTTCGTATTCTCTGCTATATGTATATATCTTGACGTATTTCCTGCCGAATATTCGTTTTTCTCATCATCGTAAAGTACCCTGTTATTTTCATCGGTTATCTTAAACTTATAGTAATCAACCGCCGTATAAGTTTCGGCTCTGTTATATCCCGAAGTCTCGGGAAGCTCCAGCTTAAGCCAGAAATCCATCGGCGCAACTGTACTCTTTATCTTTAAAGTTTGCAGCGTTTCTTTTGTAGCCGTTACCTTTCCGACCTCGGTCATTACGTCGTCTATATTTATTTCACCCATCTCACCGTTTCCGGTTACAAACGTTTTTACGGGTGCCGAAACTTTCTTTGACGATACGGTAACGCTTCCCAGCTCTCCTGCTGCGAATATCGGCATTGACGCCGACGCAAGCATTGCGGCTGACATTATTGCAGCAAATATTCTTTTCATTACAATTTCCGCTCCTTCTATGCAGACATATTTTTATAAGCTATATCTTATCACAAATGAATTGGTTTGTCACTACCTATTTATAAATTTATCCGTTTTTGTTCTATTGTACTAATTGCTCCGCTGTTTTTTTGTATACTTTTTATAAATGATATTTTGCCGATATTATGGTATAATTAATTAGTAACAGTATTTGAAAGGAAAATTTTATATGCAGTATGAACAGTTGTCGGAAGATATAAAATTAAGAATAAAAAACAGCATTCCCGAGCTTGCGGATTATTTCTCGGGCGCCGTAAGACGCAATACAAAGCGAGACCATGCCTGCCTGTGGCGTCCGGCATACATACGTGATATTGAAAAAATAATGCACTCACTGTATTACAACCGCTACGCAGATAAGACGCAGGTTTTTTCATTCTACAAAAATGATGATATTTCACACCGCGGCTTTCATGTTCAGCTTGTTTCGAGAATTGCAAGAAATATCGGCAGACTGCTCGGACTGAACTGCGATTTGATTGAGGCAATTGCGCTCGGTCACGACATGGGGCACACGCCGTTCGGTCATGCCGGCGAAAAATTTCTTAATGAAATATATTACGCAAAAACGGGAAGATATTTTAACCACAACGTACACAGTGTTCGTGTGCTTGACAAGGTTTTGAACCTGAATTTAAGTCTGCAAACGCTTGACGGAATACTATGCCATAACGGCGAATCGGAATTTATGGAATATCGCCCGTCGCCGCTTTCGGACTTTGATGAATTTGACAAAAAGGTTGAGAAATGCTATACTGATGAGAAAGCAATAAAAAAACTGATTCCCAACACTCTTGAAGGGTGCGTTGTGCGAATTTCCGATATAATTGCCTATATAGGGAAAGACCGTCAGGACGCAATAAAAACTCATATGATACCGTCCGAAAGTATCTTTGAGGAAAGCAGCATAGGCAAGTACAACGCTATGATTATAAATAATCTTATTGTGAATATTGTTGAAAACAGTTTCGGCAAGGACTGCATAATGATGGACGAATCGCATTTTAGCGCACTGAAAAAGGCAAAAAAGGACAACTATGAGCTTATATATCTCGCAGGAGATACAACCGATAAATACAATACGCTTATTCGCCCCATGTTTTCAAAGCTTTACGGGAAAATCCTCGATGAGCTTACATTAAATCATACGGATTCACCCGTTTTCAGGCATCACATAGAAACGGTGGAGCACGCCAACCGATTTAACGAAAACTGCAATTACCGTTCCGAAGAGCCGAACATGATTGCTGTCGATTTTATAGCAAGCATGACGGACGATTATTTTATCGACCTGTATGAATATTATTTCGGAGCTTCGGGAATTGAGTATATATCGTACTTTGACCGCTGAATTTGCAGTTTTTTTGTTTAAACGCTTGCAAAATTCAGTAAAATGTAGTACAATACAGAATGTAACAATGTAAGAAAGGACAGTTATTCTATGAAAATAGTTGTTGCGACAAAAAATAACGGCAAAATAAGAGAAATAAAACGTATTTTTAAAGACATGAATATAGATGTGGTTTCAATGGAGGACGAGGATTTTGACGACATTGAGGTTGAGGAATCGGGCGATACATTCCAAAAGAACGCACTTATAAAAGCACGTGCCGTAGCCATGCTTACCGATGACATCGTACTTGCTGACGATTCGGGTCTGTGCGTTGACGCACTTGACGGACGTCCCGGAATATTCAGCGCAAGATATGCCGGAGAAAATGCCACAGATAAGGATAAAATAAATAAGCTGCTGCATGAAATGGACGGAAAAGTTGACCGCAGTGCAAAATTTGTTACAGCGGTTGCCGTAATACTCCCCGACGGCACTGAGCTTGTTACCACAGGCGAGGTAAGCGGACATATACTTACAGAGCCTGCCGGCGAAAACGGTTTCGGATATGACCCTATTTTCTACTGTGACGAACTTGGAAAAACATTTGCACAGGCAGACGGCGACGAAAAAAATTCGGTCAGCCACAGGGCACGTGCATTGAAAGCTATGTATGAGAAATTAAAGAATATAATCAAGGAGGATAATTAAATATGGATGTTTTTATGGAATATCTTTTAAGCAGAAAAAAAGATTCAAAGGATATAATTATTATGGCGGGAATTATCGCAGCGGGGATTTTACTGTCACTTATCGTTATTTTGCTTATTCTTATGTTTGTGAATGTTCCCGGAGTATCAAGCATCGGTCTGCTTTTAATAGCCGGAGTCTGGTACGGAGCTGTTATTCTCATGAGGAAAAGAAATATTGAATGGGAATACATACTTACAAACAGCTATTTCGATATTGATAAAATCATGGCAAAAAGCAGCCGAAAAAGAGTACTGAGTATTGATTTCAAGGACGCCGCACTTGTTGCGGCAGTCGATGATGACGCTCACAACTATGAATTTAAAGGCAATCAGACGAGCAAAAACGTGAAAATCATGGATTTCACGGGAGGTAAAAATGTCGGAGAAACGTATTTTATAGATATACACATAAACGGTGAAAGAAGATTTGTTATATTCCAGCCCACTTCAAAAATGATAGAAGCCATAAAAAACTTCAATCCGAGAAACGTATTTATAAAAGAGTAATAAACGGGGCTGTGACAGCCCCGTTTTGATTATAAGGAGCAATATATATGAAAGTCTGTTATGCGGAGCAAATGCGGACAATTGACCGCCTCGCATCGGAATCGGGAGCGATACCGTCTGTAGTTCTTATGGAGAATGCGGCGATTTCATGCGTTAATGAAATACTTAAAAGAAAGCCGAAAAGTGCGGCAGTTTTCTGCGGCAGAGGAAATAACGGCGGAGACGGGTTTGCGATTGCCCGTCACTTACATAACAATGGTATAAAAACCACAGTATTCCTCGTGTGCGGCGATGAGTTTAAGGGCGACGCTCTTATTAATTTTAACATAATTGAGCGCATGGACATTGAAACCGAGCAGATATATGATTCGTCCGTTCTTGATTTTTTAATTCCGTCATATGATATTATCATAGACGCAATATTCGGAACTGGAATACACGGTCAAATCGAGGGACTTCCGCTTGAAGCTATAGAAAAAATAAATAAATATTCAAAATATACGCTTTCCGTCGATGTTCCGAGCGGAATAAATTCCGACACGGGCGAAATATGCGGAAACTGTATTAAAGCCGATATGACCGTAACCTTTGCGGCATACAAAATGGGAATGTTTCTGTTCCCCGCCGCCGATTATACCGGCAAAATAAAATTATACGGAATATCAATTCCCGAACATATATTGCAGAATGCGCCGACAGCTGCCGAGGTTCTTTCGGATTCTGATTTTGCGGAGCATTTTCCCAAACGGCGCAGTAATTCTCAAAAAGGCGATTACGGAAAAATTCTTATAACGGGCGGTTCAAGAGGAATGTCCGGAGCGGCATATATGTCAGCCACTGCCGCACTCAACAGCGGTGCGGGACTTGTTACGCTCGCCGTTCCGAATTGTATAAACGATATTCTTGAAACGAAAACAACCGAAATAATGACTCTGCCGCTTGCGGATTTTGACGGACATTTATCCGAAAAAGCGGTATCGGAAATTATAGGGCGTGCAGAAAAATCAGATGTAATTTTAATCGGTCCGGGCATGGGAAAAAGCGCTAACTGCGAAATTATTCTTGAAGATCTTTTATCAAGCTCAAAAGCGCCCGTAATTATCGACGCAGATGCGCTTAACATTCTTTCCGAAAATATGGATATTTTAAAAAAATGCACCTGTCCGCTTATTCTGACCCCCCATGAGGTGGAAATGTCACGTCTGACGGGATTTGATTTGGAATATATAATTCATAACAGAATCAGAGTATCAAAGGAATTTTGCGAAAAGTACGGGGTTACGCTTATATTAAAGGGCAATCATACGATTGTCACAGCTCCGAACGGTTTTCAGTATATTAATAATACAGGCAATGCAGGTCTTGCAAAGGGCGGCAGCGGAGACGTACTCGCAGGAATTACCGCCGCACTGACCGCACGTATTTCCGATGAAGCGCTTGCTGCCGCTATGGCGGTATATCTTCACGGAAAAAGCGCCGACTCGGTAATGGAACAAAACGGTATTGAGGGGGTTACGGCAAGCGCCGTTGCAGCCGAATTGGGCAGAACAATTAGAAGTATCTGCAAATAAAGCCTTATATTACAGGTAGACAAATAAACAATTTTATGTTATTATAACAATCGAGACAAGAAAGGAACATCTAAAACAATGGAAAAAAGAACTTGGGCAGAGGTTGACCTCGACGCAATTGCTCATAATATGCGTGAAATAAGAAAAATAACAAATCCGAACGCACAGATAATGGCTGTTGTAAAGGCTGACGCATACGGACACGGTTTTATGGAAACCGCAAAAACGCTTTTGGAAAACGGTGCCGACCGTCTTGCTGTCGCCGTACTTCAGGAGGGCAAACAGCTCCGCAGCAGAGGCGTTGATGTTCCGATATTGATTCTGGGCGCTTCAAGTGCCGATGACGCAGAGGATTTGATTAATTTTGACATAACTCCGAATGTGTTTGATTATGATTTTGCAAAGGCATTATCATATGAAGCAGAAAAAAAAGAAAAAGTAACAAAAATTCATATAAAGCTCGACACCGGCATGAGCCGCATAGGCTTTGTTGTGGGTGACGATGATAACAGTGAAGTAATAGACGAAATCATAAAGGTTTCAAAGCTTCCGTATATTGAAATCGAGGGAATATTTTCACATTTTTCCACCTCTGACGAATACGACCGCAGCTATACGCAGCTGCAGTTCAGCCGGTTTATGAGTATAGTCAAAGGACTTGAGGACAGGGGCTTGCATATTCCGATTAAGCACATATGCAACAGTGCCGGAATTATGATGTACCCCGAAATGCACCTTGATATGGTGCGCCCGGGAGTGATTTTATACGGAATGTACCCCTCAGACGAAGTGGATAAATCAAAGCTTGATTTACGTCCCGCAATGACGCTTAAATCAAGAATCACGCTTGTAAAATCTGTCGGCAAGGGCAGAGGGGTAAGCTACGGCAAAGAGTACATAACCGATGATATAACTAAAATAGCTACAGTACCTATCGGTTATGCAGACGGGTATCTGCGAAAGATTGCGAAAAACGGCGTAATGCTGGTCAACGGTGTTAAAGCTCCGATTATCGGAAGAATTTGTATGGATCAATGTATGATTGACGTTACAAATGTTCATAATATTAACAGCGGTGATGAAGCAATAATCTTTGGCAGCGAAGGTATTACCATCGACGACGTCGCAAAATGGCTTGACACCATAAATTACGAGGTTGCCTGCGTAATAGGAAAACGTATCCCAAGGATATACACCAAAAACGGGAAGGCGGTGAAGGTCTTAAACTACTTGCTGTAGCGATTGAAAATTCGGAAAGGGGTCTGATTGCTTTGTCACACAAATTAACTCATAAGGAGCTTGAAGCTCTGAAAAAAGGATATATTGCGTCAGCAGAGCTGAATGCCGAGCTGGCGGAAAAGGATTTTAGTTCGGACAGTGAAGCGCTGCGCGAATACGAGGAGTATATCGCAGCGCAAAGTTAAAGAGAGGAGTTAACGTGACGGGAAAGTGATAGTTAAAAGAGGAGATATTTATTATGCTGATTTAAGTCCCGTTGTCGGCAGCGAGCAGGGCGGAATACGTCCCGTTTTGATTATTCAGAACGACGTAGGCAATAAGTACAGCCCGACTGTTATTGCGGCGGCAATAACGAGCCGTATAAATAAAGCCAAAATGCCCACGCATATAGAATTATCTGCCAGCGAATTTGGACTTAATAAGGATTCTGTCATTTTACTTGAGCAAATCAGAACAATTGATAAGAAACGTTTACGCGAAAAAATAGGCAGGTTGGACGAACCTCTTATGACAAGGGTTAATTATGCTCTGTCAATAAGCTTTGGTCTGAAAGGCTTTTAATGGGTATGCGGGTACATACCTTTATAATATAAAAAGCAGACGCTGTTGTGCGTCCGCTTTTTTATTTGCTGTTCTTTTTCAATTCATTCAGTATCTGAGGATAAAGCTGACAGCTCATACCTCCGTCAACGGTGATTTCCGTTCCTGTAACGTTTTTTGATTCGTCACTGCCCAGATACCACGCCGCATTCGCTATGTCCTCAAAATCCGAAATATCACCTATCGGAGTAAGCTCGCCATTTACGATTTGTTTTGAACCCATATCATGCCAGCGCTGTGTTTTTATCGTTCCCGGGAGAACAACATTACTTCTGATTCCGTAAGGTCCCAAATCTATCGCAAAGGCTCTTGACATAGCGTTTATGCCGCCCTTTGACGCACAGTATGCGCTTCTGTTCGGGATTGCTCTGTACGCCGTATTTGAGCTTATAAACACAATCGCACCCCTATGATGTTCTTTCATTCTTAAGGCCGCCTGACGAACGATTGTAAAATTCCATACAAGATTTGTTTCAAAAACCCTTTGAAAATCCTCAACCGACACTTCAAAGAACGGCATACCCTTAACGGGGTCATTCCCAAATCCCATATCCGCCGAATTAAGGCAGACAGTTTCAACAAATTTGTCAAGCAAATCTATATCCGCAAAAATTTCCTTTACTCTGTCCTCATTTCTAATATCAAGAGCATAACCCTTGGCAAACACGCCGTATTTTTCGGCAACGGACTCCGCCGCCCTCTGCGCTCTTTCCCCACTCCTGCTTGAAATGAAAACATCATATCCCTCTTTTGCAAAACGCTCCGCAACAGCAAGCCCGCTGCCGACCGTTCCGCCCGTTACAAATACCGCTTTATTCATAATTTAATATCCTTTCTTGTTATAAATACCGTATATAGTATTATTTGAAAGCCGCAGTATGCGTCGCTTTCCTCTGCCGTAATGCGAAAAAGAAGCAAGTCAGACTGCCGCTTGAAAACACGACGGCGTATGCTGATACTCCAAGTGTTTGAAAGCCGCAAGATGCGCCGCTTTCCTCTGCCGTAATGCGAAAAAGAAGCAAGTCAGACTGCCGCTTGAAAACACGATGGCGTATGCTGATACTCCAAGTGTTTGAAAGCCGCAGTATGCGCCGCTTATTTTTCGCATTAGAAGTAAAATATACTTTGGGGCGGCCTTATATCTGTCAGCGCACCCGTGTAGTGCCGTAATGTGTGCGGCTTATACGTATGCTTTAAGCACTCTTCCTCATTAATTTCAATTCCCAGTCCCGGCTTATTCGGGATTGTCATGTACCCGTCCGCATATTCAAGACTTTCATTCGTTACATCCTTGCGCCACTCCACATCACTGTACATAATTTCAAGAATACAGAAATTCGGACAGCTTGCCGCAAGCTGTAACGTCGCCGCATTCGCAACAGGTCCTGACGGATTATGAGGCGCAAAAGGAATGTACCTGCACTCTGCCTCCGCCGCAATTTTTTTCAGCTCCATAATACCGCCTGCATGCGATATATCGGGCTGAATATAATCAGCCGCCATTTTATCAAACATAGGCTTGTAATCCCAGCGCGTGTACAGTCTTTCACCCGCAGAAATCGCAACGGGAGATTTATCTCTTACGTCTTTTAATGCGTCAAGATTGTCGGGAGGTACAGGCTCTTCAAAAAACATAGGCTTGAATTGTTCAAGCTCCTTTGCTATTTTAATTCCCGTCGGTATGTTAAATCTTCCATGACCCTCAATAAGCAAATCCACTTTATCGCCGACAGCATCACGCACTGCCGCAACACAGCGCAGTGCCTTATCCAAATCATAATTTGAAATATCAAGATAGCTTTTACCGAACGGGTCCCATTTCATGGCGGTAATGCCTTTCTGAACTGCAATTCTTGCTTTTTCACCAAATTCCTCGGGTTCTTTTGCACCCGCAAACCAACCGTTTACATATATTCTTACTTTGTCATTCACTCTACCGCCCATGAGCTGATATACGGGAACATTCAATGATTTTCCCAAGATATCCCATAATGCCGTTTCAACAGCCGACAGCGCCGACATAAGTACAGCACCGCCCCGCCAGTATGCGTCACGGTAAATTGTATGCCAGTGCTTTTCAATATCAAGCGGATTTTTTCCGACAAGATACTCTTTTATATGCTCGACAGCGCCGAGCAGAGCTTTTTCCTTATATTCAAGAGTTGCCTCTCCGACTCCGTCAATTCCTTCATCTGTGTAAACCTTTACAAATACCCAGTTTGTACGGAAACAGTCCACAGCAAATGTTTTTATATCCGTTACTTTCATGCTTTCACCTCCCGTTCGGCAATATCAAATACTCTTACATAGTCAACAATAAACTCATCGCCGACAGCCGCTCTTGCCTCATCTGTTGCGGTACGCTCCTTTAATCTGTAGCCGTTCACCTCTGTTGATATTAATATAAACTGCGGTCTGTGAGAAACAGGCTCGCTTACATGACCGTCCTCAGCTCCGTCAACATAAAAAGTATAGCCCTCCTTTGTCCATAACATTCCGAACGTGTGGTATTCATTAACGTCCAAATCAAGCCCTTCTCCAGTTTCTGCCTGCTTATGGTCATCTCCGTAGCCGTTATAATGATTACAATGCGTTATTATTTTCCCCGGCTCAAAGCTTTCCATTATGTCATTCTCAACACCTGCGACTGCCGTATCGGGGCAGCAGCCTATTATCGGAGATTGAAGCCAGAACGCCGACCACCATCCGCGCTTTTTCTGAAGCTTGCAGCGGCATTCATAATAACCGTATTGATGTAAAAACTTGTGCTCCTTGAATTTTCCTATCGGCCACACCAGTCCGCCGTTC
>CAKSGG010000019.1 GCA_934454215.1 uncultured Clostridia bacterium | reverse complement strand
ACGGTATAGTCGCGCGTTTTGTCTATTCTGAAAACTGCCATTTCAAAAATCTCCTTTCCTGTGAAATTAAAAAAGCGTCTGGATTTTTTATCAATCCTGACGCTCTCGGTCTGTATTTTCTTTTAGCGGTTTGAACATTGTGCAGCTTGTGCCGTTATGACAATGAATGTACGGGCAAAACGGACTTTTATTATCGAGTAAATATGTGTCATAGCCCGTCTGACATTTAGGGCATAACTGCTCATTATTTTTCTGTTTCATTTTCAAAATTCCTTTCAATTTTGGGCAAACAAAAAAAGCCGATATTTCTATCAGCTTAAATTTGCTCATATCATACATCTTTTGTTTTTTATAAAATATAGTAATAGTGGGCTTTTAGCTTTACTTGCATCTTTCCGTTTTGGTGAAGCATTAGACAGATTGCAGTCAAACCTTTGCCGCAAAACATCAATTGCTGTTTCAAAGGAATAACGTAAGACGCGAAAAAGTGTTATAATAAAAGTTGAGGCAATCCCTCATTTTGTGTAAGCTTTGGATGAGGGATTGTCTTTTTTGTTGAATTTCCCCAAATCAGTCTATAAATCTGCTTTTAACATCTGATTTGAGTTTTAATAATATGCCGTAATTATATAGGAACCGTTAATTGTTTTTATTCTCGATAAACTAAGACTCAGTGTTGTTTTTGATAATATTTATTTCTTTTTGTATATTGAAATTTGTTTCATATGAGTGTATAATATTGTATATAAATAAATTTTCGGGGGTTTTACTCATGAGTAAAAAGCTTGCTTTGTTTTGGGCGGTTATTATTAATATGATAGTTTTAATTGTCGGAACGGCTAACGGAGCCGAATATTCTGATGGGTATTATGAGTGGATTTTTAATAAAGAACATTTTTTAATTGATGAGTCGGGGCAAAAATATTTCAGTGAAACAACAGGGAGAAATAATGCTTTTTTGGACGGAAAGGTTTCACCAACATTTTCAAATAATCAAGCCCGGCTCTATAACCGCTCTTTTTTTAATTTGGACAAGCCGGTTATTCTTGATGATAACAAAAACTGGAGAGTAGAGTGGAAAGGAAAAATGGAATCGGGTACGACGTACAATTGTGAAACGATTTTCGGGAACAAAGATGATGAGCAGTATATAATGTACGGTTCAAATAATATATTTTTCGGTATAAACAGCAGCATGAGAGCGGAACTGCCATGCAACAGAGATACGGTTGCATATAAAGACACCTCATACGTTTTGGAATGTGACGGAAACAGACATTTGCGTCTTTCATATCAGGTGATGGGAACAGAACAGTTTATTACCGGTCAATGGACCGATTATCCGGCGGAAGTTAATGATTTAAGCTTTAATGCTCTTTTCGGAAGCTATCAAAATATTTTATATAAGGGATACATTGAATATCTTCGTGTTTGGGAGGAGTTTCCCGATGATTTCAATGAAAATCCTATGACAATATTTGACGCTGATTTAAAGGTTATTGACGGCAGCGGCAATGAGATTTTTGGAACAAAAAGCGACTTTGAAAAGAGCACTTTTTACTTGACGGGTAAGATAATGAGCACGGCAAGAAAAAACACAAGCACGCTCAGATGTATTCTTGCAGCTTTTGATGAAAAAGGAATTTTAAAAAATGCCGGACTTAAAGAAATAGTTATTCCTGCAAAAAGCACTGTTGAATTAAGTAAGGAAAACGGAGTTTCGCTTGAAGGTGTTGACAGCGGAGAAGGAATGAATTTGAAAATATTTGTGTTAAATGAGCAGTTAAAACCTGCTATGACAGCAAAGGAAATTTTGTTTGACGGTAAATTTGTCGGATCTATTAAAATGCTTTCAATCGGAAACAGTTATTCAATTGACGCATCAACCATGGTCCACGACATAGCTGCCGCTGATGGTGTTGACATAAATATACTTAATCTTCATATAGGAGGATGTACACTTCAAACTCACTGGGAAAATGCGCAAAGCGGCGCAAAAGTATATGCGTCGCAGCTAAACGGAGTGTCAGCCGGTACAGTATCAATGCAGGAGGCTCTTGCAAAAGAAAACTGGGATTATATATCGTTCCAGCAGGGCAGTCATGAAAGTAATGATTTTTCAACATACTGGACGGAGGAAAAGCCTTATTTAACAAATTTATCGGAATATGTTAAGAATATGGTTCCTCATGCAGAGCAAATAATTCACCAGACATGGGCATATCAAAATCAACGTGCTATAGACAGATTGGGTTATACGGGAGCTGCTCCGGATGCAAGAAATGCGATGTTTGCGGATGTTAAAGCGGCATATAAAACGGCTGCCGAAAAAATCAAAGCAGATATTCTTCCGTGCGGAGAAGCGGTGCAGTACGCTCAAAATGTTTTGGGATTTACGGAGGAGCAAATTTACAGGGATGGTTACAGTCATTTGACTGAAGATAAGGGTCGCTATCTTGCGGCGGCAGTTTGGTATATATCACTTACGGGAAATTCAATAATGAATAATACTTTCAGACCGCAGAGTGTAAGTGATAATGAACTGATGAAATTGAAACAGGCGGCGGAATATGCTGTCAACCTGCAGGAGTACAAACGCAAGTAGTATAATGCTTGACAACATAATTATTTTATGATAAAATATATTGAATTGATTATATGTTTTTAATAATATGTTGGGTGAGCTTAAATGAATATAATACGCGGTGCGGTGATGAACGTGAAAAATTTAATTCCGAAGGGCATAAAAAAGAAATGGATACATACATATTTACTTATACTGTTTATTCCTTTAATAGTTTCTTTATTTGTGTTCTCAAGCAACATAAATCTAATACGCAGGCAAGCCTTTGTATCTGGAGAAACGGTTTTGAAGTGGGGGCGCAATGAGCTTAATGCATGGCAGCAAAGTTGCTATACAATTTTAAATAAAACAATTGACAATAATGAAATATATCGAATAATCAACAATCCCGGCAGCAATTATGATAAAAAGGTAATAAAGGGATACCTTGAATCGTATAAAGATTACAGCAACAGTGTGGATGGTGTGGCAATATTTGTGCCGGATCAGAATTGGATTGTTTCATCGGAAACGTACAGTGATATTAATATGTTTTATTTAACATATAAAGCGGATGGATACAGCGGGGATTTTGATGAGTGGAAAAACATATTTGAGAGCCGTTATGAAGGTGAGTTTATTGTTTTGCCGATGGGTAGCTCGGGCGAACTGTTTTATATAAACAGTATAAGCTATTCTGATGATAAAAAATATTTCAATTTGGTTATCAGACTTAATATGCAAACCGTCAATCAGACGGTAGGCCCGTTTTTGCAGACGGAGAACGCAGATTTTTTTCTTGTAAAGAATAACAAAATAGTCTATGGCTTTTCTTCAAAGGCTTCAGCAGGAGAGAGTGTTTCTTTTGATAAAAAGAATGACAGGCTGCTGAAAATAGGCGATAAAAAATATATTTGCTTTAAAGACGAAACGGCTTTTGACGATTTTATCATTTGCTATGCATTGCCTAAAGGTGAGTATTTCTTTAATCTGTACAAACAGATAACAGGCGTTTTTGTAACGTTAATTCTATGTATTTGTCTGGGTATAGCTCTGATTTTATTTTTTGTAAAAAGGAACTACGGACCTATATATTCTATATTAAACGAGCTGCCGAAAAACAGCACGGAATTCAGCGATGAATATACGTATATTTATGATTCGATAAAGGATATACTTACAGCTAACACCGATATACAAAAGCAGCTCACAAAACAAAATTCACTGATAAGAAACAACATTCTCTCAAAGCTTGTAAAAAACGGTACGGCATATGCAATACCTGAGGGTAAAATGCTTGAGGATTACGGAATATATTTTATCGGTGATAAATATGTGTCGGTATTATTTTATCTGGAGGACATATCGAATTTATTTAGTGAGGAAGGTATTTCCCAGCAGGAACAGATATCCTTGTCGGCGGTTATAATTGAAAATATTGTCTGTGAGCTTGCTCAAAAGATCGGCGTCGGGTATATGGTTGATATAGACAATATGATGCTGCTTCTTTTAAATTTTGAGGATGGCAAAGATGAAAAAACAATGCTTGAGCAAACACGAAAGCTGTGTGAACAGGCAAAGGATGCGATATACCAAAATTTCGATTTTAAATTTACCGCTGCAATAAGCGCTCCTCATAAAGACTACAGCGGATTGAATTTGTGTCTTAAGGACAGTCTGACAGCACTTGAATACAGGCTTATAAAAGGTCAGGACAGTATAATTGAATATACTGAAGTGACCGACAGCGGAACATACGAATATCAGTATTCCATAAAAGATGAGCAGCAGCTTATTAACAGTATTCTTGCGGGGGATTTCCCGCAATCTCAAAAAATAGCCGAAGATGTAATATCAAAGAATATAGATGAATACAACAGTATAAAATGTATTAAGCTTTTGGTTTTTGATATTATGGGAACACTTTACAAAGCAATAGACGAGATGAGAATTCCGGATAAAAGGGGGCAAATGCGTCTTATTGTTGATAATATTATAGGCTGCAGTACAATTGAGGAAATCAGGAGTCAGATTAGCGATATACTCGAGATACTTTGCGAAAATGTAAATGATATAAAGGATTCATCTCAGAATATTATTATTCGTCATGTGATAGAATATATAAATGAAAATTATGATGATGTGGCGCTTGGAGTTGCGCAGCTGGCTGAAAGTAATGGGATAACACCGAATTATTTGTCTAAAATATTTAAGGATGTAACGGGTGAAAGACTGCTTTATTATATCCATAATATAAGACTTGCGAAAGCTAAGGAGCTTTTACTGGGTGACAGAACACTGACTGTTGAACAAATTGCAAACAGAGTTGGATACAGCAATACGGCAACCTTTAACAGAACATTTCTGAAATTTGAGGGAGTGTCACCTACAAAATGGCTTGAGAGAAGTTCAAGATAGATGCAAAACGGCTGAAAACATAACGTTTTCAGCCGTTTTGTAGTTTTTGAGAAAATATCAGTCTTTTTATCTATTGATGTTTTTTTGTAAATGAATTATAATATAATCAGATAAAATATGATGTAATTGCGTTGAAAGGAATGCGTAAAGTATGAAGACTGAAAATTTTAAAGCGTTGAATATGCGTAATTCAAGCAACCCGTTTATAAGAGATGTTGTAAGAAATCCGCTTTTGTATTTGATGATTTTGCCGCTTGTAATATTTTATATTGTTTTTTGTTATGTACCGATGTACGGAGCAATTATAGCTTTTAAGGATTACTCACCCGGACTGGGCATATTTAAAAGCCCGTGGGCGAGTGAATTCGGATTTCATCATTTTAAGGATTTTATATCCGGACCTTACTTTAACAGAATATTCGGAAATACGATAGTTTTGGGGCTGGCAGATTTGGTGTTCGGATTCCCGGCACCGCTGATTTTTGCAATATTACTTAATGAGCTTAAAAATTCAAGGTTTAAAAAAAACTGTCAGACCATAACTTATATACCGCATTTTATTTCCCTTGTTGTTGTTTGCGGCTTGCTGCAGATTTTTTTGGGGCGTGACGGAATAGTTAATGATATTATAGCTTTTTTCGGCGGTGAAAGATCCAATCTGCTTGCGCAGCCGAAGTATTTTAAAACAATTTTTGTCGCGTCCGGTATATGGCAGGAAATAGGCTGGGGAAGTATAGTATATCTTTCGGCGCTTGGTGCGATTGATCCGGGACTTTATGAGGCTGCCGAAATTGACGGTGCAGGCAGATTCGGGCGTATATGGCACGTTACACTTCCCGGTATTATTCCGACAATAGTTACGCTTTTGATACTCAAAACCGGAAAGGTGTTCAGCGTAAGCTTTGAAAAGGTTATTCTTTTATGTAATGATATGACGATTGAAAAAGCGGAGGTTATTTCGTCTTTTGTGTATAAACGCGGCCTTATAGATATGGATTACAGTTATTCGACGGCAATAGGCTTACTGAACTCTGTGCTTAATTTTATAATAATTTTTGCGACAAACTATATCTGCAGAAAAGTAAGCGAAACGAGCTTGTGGTAAAACGGAGGGAGCTTAAGTAGCATGAAAAAAGAATCTTTTGCAAGCAAATGCTTTGATTTGTGTAATATAATATTTATGATTTTTATGATTGTTATTACATTTTATCCGATATTGTATGTCGCTTTTGCATCTGTGTCGGACAGCAATCAGCTCATGGCGCACAACGGATTGCTTCTATATCCTCTGGGATTTAATATGAAAGGATATACAGAGGTTTTTAAAAACCCAATGACATTAACGGGATTTGGCAATACAATTTTTTACGTATGTGCCGGTACGGCTATTAATATGTTTGTTACAACACTTGGTGCATATGCGCTGTCAAGACCGCAGCTGTGGATAAAGAAATACGTTAATCTCGGAATTGTGTTTACAATGTTTTTCAGCGGAGGAATGATACCTGCTTACATACTTGTGAAAAATCTCGGAATATATGATACGCGGCTTGCGCTTTTGCTTCCGGTGGCGGTAAACAGCTGGAACTATATGGTTATGCGATCTTCGTTTTCGGGCTTTTCAAAGAGCATAGAGGAAGCGGCGAAAATAGACGGTGCGAATGATTTCAGAATACTGTTTGAAATAGCAATACCCGTTTTCGCTTCCACAATTGCGGTTATGGTATTGTTCTATTCTGTTCAGCACTGGAATTCATGGTTTCAGGCATCAATTTTTCTGAGAAAAAGAAATTTATATCCGCTGCAGCTGTATCTGCGCGAAATATTGATTTTAAGTAATACAGAGGCTATGAACGGCGGAGCAAATACAGGTGACGCATTTGCTATATCGGAGACGATAAAGTATTCAACGGTAATGATCTCAACAATTCCTATTTTAATAGTTTATCCGTTTTTGCAGAAATATTTTGTAAACGGTGTTATGGTAGGTGCTGTTAAAGAATAAAACAAGGCGACGATGAAATAAACAATCATCGCCGCCGATTTTTTATTTTAACAGGTCTATATATTTGTCGGGGTTATGCATTTTTAAAAGAGCTTCGGTAAAATAGTAGTCGGCATAGATTATAGGACAGTCAACGTTTGGGTTTAACAGGAGCTTATCGTTATCCTTTTGATATGCAGGACCTACACAGGCATGAAGCAGTATCGGCTGCCATGACGGAATATCAAGCGCGCTGCAATACTTTATTATTGCGTTATAAAGTGTTTTAATTCCGTTTTTTATACGGCTGTCGTTTATGCAGTAGTCTATATTCAAAAGACCGGAAAGCGCTATTGATGCCGCTGATGAATCAAACGGCCTGAAAGGCTTATCGGTGCATGAAAAATCCCAAAGGGGAAGGCCGCATCCGCAGAGGTGGTCTATGAAGTAATATGCACAGCGCTTTGCCGTTTCCAAGTATTTTTTGTCGCCGGTATTTAAAAAGGTTTGTGAAAATCCGTAAACAGCCCACGACTGCCCTCGTGACCAGCAGGAGTTGTCGGAATATCCCTGACCTGTGCAACCGCCTTTAGGCTCTCCTGTTATTGGATTAAAGTTAAACTGATGAAATGTTGAAAAATCATCTCTTACTATATATTTTAAAACAGTGTCTGCGTGAGAGACTGCAATTTCGGTAAAACGGCTGTTGCCTGTTTCTTTGCCTGCCCAAAACAGCAGAGAGATATTCATCATAGAATCTATAATCATTTTGCCTTTCTTTTCTTCTATAAACTTAGGATTATCGTCCCATTTCCATGTATCCCATGCCCGAATAAAGCGCCCTTTTTCATTAAATCGTCCGGCAAGTATTTCTGCTGCCTTTAATGCGGTCTCCTTTGCCCGACTGTCGCCTGTAAGTCTGTATCTTCTTACCTGAGAAAGCGAAAAAATAAATCCGGTATCATGATCAAGCGGTATTATATTGTTTTCTTCGCACCATACAGGATTGTTTTCTGCGCGGAGCATAAAAAATTTCTGATACTTATCCGCAAGATGTAAATATTTTTCGTCCTTTGTATAGGCATAAGCCAGATAAATCATACCGACAAAAAATGAATCTGTCCATCCGCCGCCGTCAAATAAATAATATTTTCCGCCATAGGAGGCTGTGCCTCCGGGAATTTTTCCGTCAAATTCTTTACCGCATTTATATATGCGTTCAAAAACTTTATTAATAATATCAGTATTCATGATTAATTCCTTTCAAATTATTAAAAAGACGGATGTCTGTTCAGACAGCACATCCGCCTTTTGTGTGATAATTAATTATCTTTTTTGGTATCTTTCGTATGCGTCCTGCTGTACCTTTAATACATTGTCAATTCCCATATCGTGAATAGTATTTTTAAACTTTTCTATATTTTCCAAAGGTTCAACACCCATTATGAATTTAAGTGATGTTTCGTTTACATATGTAATTATTTCGTTTTGTTTTGATGAAACTTTGTTTGCTTCATCTGTTGTGAGTGTAACGGGCGGCATTTGCCAGTTTGTATCGGAAAGCTTCCAGATTTCTGCCGTTTCCTTTTGCTCCGGAGTTGCCTGATATTGCTCAAAATATCTTGCGTCCTGAATCATCGGAGCCATAACTGCCGCGCGGCAATATCTGCTCATTGCGTTTTGCATACTCAGTCCGTCCGGGTTTGCCGTTATATCTTCGGTGTATTTCGGATAACCGTTTTCCATCGTATATGAAACGCCTTCTATGCCAAAGTTGTAGAACATATGCCCTTCGTCGCTGTAAGCGTAGTCAAGCAGTCTTACAGCCGCGTCCGTATTTTTGCATGACTTTGTAATCATGGCGCTTTGTGCGTCTATAAACGGAGATTGTGAAAAACCGAAGCGCGGTTTGTCTCCTTTGTTCTGAACCGGGAATTTTACGGCGCAGAGCTTTGCATCCGGATTGCTTTGCTTTGTTGCTGTAATAAATTTACCCATTCCTCCGCCGACAGAGTTTAAATAAGCTCCTGCCTCTCCGCTTGAAACCTTTGCATCAAACGTTTTTGAGTCCTGTACGGCAAAATCGGGATCAATTAAGCCTTTTTTATACCAATCATTCATAAGAGTAAGGTATTTTTCATATCCGTCTTCAAGAGGACCGTATTTTACGGTACCGTTATCAACGAAAAATCCGTTTGCACCTGTTACATTGAAAGTGCTTGCTAACATAAGCTGTGCGTGATCGGAATTTAAAAGCGTTAAAGGATATTTTATTCCGAGCTTTTCTTTAAATGCTGTAAGAACCTGTTCCCATTCTTCAATGGTTTCCGGCCTGTCCATTCCGATTTTTTCGAGGTAATCCTTGCGGATTTGCGGTCCCATCCAGAACGTAAGCGAGGCATCGCCTCTTATTGCCGGATAGCAGAAGAATTTCCCGGAATCTGTGCTTGCAAGCTTTCTCCAGTCGTCATGCTCTTTAAAAATTTTGCTTAAGTTTGGAGATTTTGTGTTAATAATGTCTGTCAGATCAAGTATAACATTGTCTTCTATTGCTTTTTCCGGACCTCCTTTATAGTTGCTTATCGAATACTCTATTATATCCGTAAGATTGTCGCTTGCAACCATAAGACTGAAGCTCTGAGCTTCCTGCCCTACTGTCGGATGAACAAACTCAATTTCAACATCGGTACGCTTCTGCAATTCCTGAAAGAATGGCACCTCAGAATAATTTGTATAAAGTTGTTGGTAATGAGGATAGAACGGAACCCAGTATGTGAGCTTGTTTCCTTGCTTGCCTGCTGCCTGATCATCCGATTTGCATCCGGATAATAATGCGATTTGGGATAGCAGCACAGCCGTTGTTACTACTAATTTTTTTTTGTTCATTTTTTTGCCTCCGTTTTTTATTTATATCTATATCTATTTCTATTATAAAATATAAGCCCGATCTAATCAATATGCAATTTCATGCTTTTAATAACAGTTTCTACATTTGGGCTGTTTATGGGCAATTTTGACTTGAAAAAGATAAGCCCGTGATGTATAATTATATTAAATTTATAAGTATTTATCAGAAAGGACAGAAAAAATGAACAGTCTTTATGACCAGGTAAAAAAATATGATTTTGATGAGCTTTTTAAAAGCTTTGACGCAAATGAAATCTTCCCGTCTGTAAATGACAGAAGTTTTTGGGGTGAGTTATCGTTAGCTGCCCAAAAAAGCATACTCAGTAAAGCCGAAAGGGATAGAAAATATGAATATTTAAAACTCAGCGCAGGGAAAATACTTGAGTTTTCACAAAGCGGAAACAGAAGAGGGTATGAAGATCCTTATTTTGAAAACAGAAAGATATTGTGTAATTTTGTGCTTGCCGAATGTATTGAAAACAAAGGCAAATATTTAAAAAAAATTATTGATGGAATTTGGAGCATATGCGAGGAAAGCAGCTGGGCTTTGCCGGCTCATTACTTTATATCAAAGCAATCCGATATTTTTCCCGATGTATCCGACACGCCTATAATAGATTTATACAGCTGTGAAACGGGAAATCTTTTATCGGTTATATATACCGTTTTAATACCTGTGCTTGATAAAGTATCGGCGGTAATCGGCAGACGCATTAAATATGAGGTAAACAGAAGAGTTATAAGACCGTATCTTGAAAACAACGACGTGTTTTGGATGGGGTTTGCGGAGAATAATGCGGTCAACAACTGGAATCCTTGGTGTAACTGCAACTGTGTAATTTGTGCGCTTTTGGTAGCGGAAAATAAAGAGGACAGAAAAAATGCGGTTATTAAGGCACTTAAGAGTGTTGATGTTTTTTACAAGGGCTATGGTGAGGATGGCGGATGTGATGAAGGACCGGGATACTGGGACAGAGCTGCTGCTTCTTTGTTTGAAATGCTTGATGTATTGTATACAGCAACGGACGGAAAAATATATTTCGGTGATGATAAGAAGCTTTCAAACATGGGCGATTATATAAATAAAGTTGCAATTACAATTGACAGGTTTGTAAATTTTGCCGATTCGAGAGCAAATACAAGAGTCAGGGGCGATCTTGTATTCAGATTTGGCAAATATGTTAATAATAAAAATCTCATGTCGTTCGGTGCGGAGCATTATAAAAATGAAGTGTCAAAGAATGACATTGCCGGCGAAATAGGAATTACATTGTCAAGAGAAATAATGTATCTTAAGGTTATGAGTGAAATGGATAATTACAAAGAATTGCCGAGTCTTAAAAAAAGTGTTTATATGAGCGATATTCAGGTGATGATTGCCCGTCAGAGCTCGGAGTATAATAAAGGCCTTGTGCTTGCGGCAAAATTCGGAAATAACGGAGAAACCCATAATCACAATGATGTAGGCTCGTTTATAATTTATAAAAACGCAATGCCGGTTTGCATTGATATGGGTGTTGGAGTGTATACGGCGCAGACCTTCAGCGATAAACGCTATGAAATTTTATGTATGCAGTCAAATTATCATAATACTCCGATAATTTCCGGAAAAGGTCAGTTCGACGGCAAAGAATGTGCGGCGTATAACTGCACTTTTGATGACTCATGCGGAGACGTAACCTTTTGCGCAAATATAGAAAAAGCATATAAGCTTAAATCAAATTGGAGAAGATCATTTTCCATGAAAGATGATACAATTTTAATTACAGACGAATTTGACGGATGCGATATAAAAGGTGAGATAGTGTTTATGATGTGCCAAAGACCGGATGTGATAAATCAATCTGTTTTTGTAAACGATGCGGAAATCAGATGCTTTTCTCGGGCGCAAGGTATTATGGTTGAAGCGATTGACAACAGTGATCCACTGCTGAAAGACTGCTGGGGAGACAAGCTTTATCGTGTGATATTTACGTTTGACAATTTTCCGAAAAACACTCCCGTAACTTTCTCAATTAAATGATATGTGGCTTATTTATCGGTTTTTTTAAATTGTAGAAATTGAAAAAAAGATATAGAAATTGTATATTGCTTTTTATTTGTGTTTGATTTATAATTATAATTGTAATATGACACGGTGCGATTTAAAAGGAGTTTATTCAACATGAATTTGAAAAAAATTTTTTCGGCTTTAACTGCCATATCAATTATCGGATGTATGCAGTCGGGGGTTTTCGGCAGCGGTATAAACGATTTTGAAAAGATAAACAGAGTCAAAAGCCTTGATATAATGAAAGGGTATGATGATGGAAGCTTTGGCGAAGAAAACAGCCTGACTCGAGCTGAATTTGCAGCTGTTATTTGCAGAATTTTAAATTCCGACAATACGCTTTATTCATCATCCGAAAAAATATATACCGATGTTCCGGAAGAACACTGGGCTTTTAAAAATATAAATCTCGTAACGGATCTTAAATATATGCAGGGCTTTGGTAACGGATTATTTATGCCGGAGGAATGCATTACATATAATCAGGCAATAACCGTTTTTATAAAAATTCTCGGATATGATATTGCCTGCGATGCGGCTGAGGGAGATGATTTTTATTCTCCATATGTCAGATGTGCAGGCACAATAGGTATTCTGAAAGGGTTAAATTTCGGTGCAGATAATCCGATAAACAGATCCGAGCTTGCAAAGCTGATTTGCAGCGCGCTTGATACACGACTTATGACTGTAGGCTCGGACGGGGCTTCAGAGCTGAGCGATTATACGCTGCTTGATAAATTCAAGCTTGACGGTGACGAACTTGAGGGCATAGTGCAGGAAAGCGGTTTTACATATCTTGTAAATGACAATGACCTTGAGAATGATGAGGTAATAATTGACGATTGCAGATATAACATCGGGGATACAAATGCCGATGAGTATTTGGGAATGAAAGTTCATTTTTTTGTGAAAAATCTCGGAAATGATAATTTTGCAATAAGCGGTATTTATCCTGATAAGGACAATGAGGTTATAACTCTTTCCGGTGATGATGTGACGGATTATGACGGTTCATATCTTACGTATGAAGACGAAAACGGCAAGAAAAAAAGAGTCAATGTTTCGGGAAGCAGACTTGTATGCAACGGCAGAATTTATAACGGTTCGGCAAGAGAAATTGTTACAGCGCCAAATGCACGGATAAAGCTGATAAACAATGACTCGGATAAGGATTTTGATTATATTTTTACAGAGGTTTACGAGCTTGCGCAGATTTCAAAAAATAACGCCGTAAACGGTACGATTTATTTGCAGAGTACGCTTAAAAACGGAAGCCGTACAATAGAATATCAGAATGATGATCTTAATCTTTCGTTTATAAACGTTGAGGGAGAGGACATTAACCCCGAAAAACTGGTTGAAAAAGATGCATGGCTTGAAATTTATTCAAGCCAAGACGGAAAAAATATTAAGGTTATCGAGCTCGGTGATAAAAAAATCGGATATGTGGAGCAGATTTCTCTTGATGACAGCGGAGCGGTCAGAATAGACGGAGAAGAATATTTGCTTGCAAAGGATTACGCCGGCTTTCTTATTCCTCCGCGTGATTTGGTTATAAACAATTATTATGAATATTATCTTGACTCGTTCGGCGAAATAATTTATGTCGAAAAGAAAAATGAAACTTCCAAAACGCATTACGGATATTTAAGTTTTGTGCCAAATTCGGATGATGGCGATTCGGAGGAGAAAATCGTTGTAAAGCTTGTAAACGGAACAACGGTTAAGAATTATAAAGAAAATGAAAAATATTATATACACGGGAACAACAGACAGGAAGCAGAAAAATTTACTGTAGCGCCGCGTGTTAAAATTGACGATAAATATTACAGTAATGCAAGTGATATCAGAAAAGCGCTCAATGACGTAAGCTATGATGAGTATATCGGCTCATCAAAGATAGGAAATGTCATAAGATATGCCTTAAATGATAAAAACGAAATAAACAGAATTGAAATAATGACTCCGTACGGGAAATTTACGTCAAGAAAGCTTAATGCCGAGCAGATGATTTTGGGCGGAGACGATACGCCTTTCGGAATTGCGGATGATACAATTGTATTTTTTATACCGTCAAGTAATATGGATGATGATGTAAGCTGCGAAATGAAATTTTCAGCAGATTCGTATAAAACCATAGGCTATGAGCTTGATGATGAAAAATATACCGTTTCGGCAATTGTGTTTGAAAGCCCGCTGAGTGTGTATGACAATTCAGACTTTGCGGAAACCGAGAGAACAAAAATAGTTCAGGCGGTGTCGCAGGTTATAAACGAAAACGGAGAGTTGGTATACAGAGTTTCGGGATATGCCGGAAATGATGTGTTTAACAGGATTACAAGAAGTAATATTGAAGCGGTAGATTCTGTTGTATCAAATTTAAAACGCGGGGATATTGTTCAGTTTCAGACGGATTTTGACGGACAGATTAACAAAATCAAGCAAAGCATAAGCGTTGAAATAAATGACGAATATTATCATTCGGGGGCTCAGACTTCACATGAGGTCATATACGGAATTGCGTCGGATTCGATTGGTAATTATCTCGGAGTGGGCTCTACGGAATATGTTAATCAGCTTACAATAGCATTAGATGAAACGGGACTTGACGAGACTACATATCAGTTTCCGATAAAGGCAAGCACAGCGCCCGATATATATGTGTATTATACAGATAAGAAGACCGTAATGCCGGGTGACTTTGATGATATAATTACGATGAATAAAATCGGAAGCGAATATGCATCAAGGGTAATGTTATATGCAAGCAATTCTGTTGTAAAATCAATTTTGATAATAAAATAACGTTACGTCTTTGTGAAGGGAGCTATTTATGAATACTATAAAAAAATATATTTCGGTTATATTATCGGCTGCTTGCATTTTGGGGATTATGCCGGTCGGAGTTATGGCGTCTGATACAGAAGATGTTAAAAGTGCGCTTGATAAAATAAATATTGAAGCTGTTGCAAGCAGTGATTTTGCTCTGCCTGTTTCGGCTGAAAACGGTGTTGAAATTACCTGGACAAGCAGCGACACAAGCGCTGTGCTGCCGGTGGGGAATACAGCATATGTTTTATCGGGGCTTGAAAAGAAAAAAGCAGTTTTGACTGCTTATGCAAAAAAAGGCGATTTTTCGGATGAGAAAAAATTTGAGGTATCCGTAAATGAGTTTGTATACAGCGGCGATTATATTTGCAGTGAAAATTTTGAAAGCGGCAGTGTCGATGAGGATATATGGAAAAAGGACGCGGCGGCGATGCCTGATTCTTCCGATGAGAACGCCGATAATTATATGGGAGTAGGCACGGACGGAGATCAAAATCATGTTTATAAAATCAAAAGATTTGATAATTCCGAAAACGGTGCTAAAAAAAGCTATATCCACTGGAATAAAGACAATCTTCCGAATGAAGCGAGAATTATTTACGAAACAAAGGTTTTGGTCGCGACTCAGCCTAAAAACGCAGCAGGAAACGACATACTTTTAAATCACTGGTGGTGTCGTGATATGTCAAATTCCATAGGTAAATATTCGGGATTTGCAGCGGCATATATCGGCGGAACAAACGGTATTCAAATTAAATCAACTTTGGATTCCGCGTCGCAGACGGCTAAAGTCGTGAATGAATTGAATACATGGAAGAAGCTGACGTTTGATGTGCAGTCGGGAATAGGCAAATTTGACTGTTATGTTGATAATTTAAAGGTTGCGTCAGGCTATCAGATGCGTGCGGTAGGTGCTCCGCTTAAGCATCTTGCGTTCGGATTTGACGGAAATACTACGGGCGAGGTTTGGCTGGATGACGTAATGGTATATGAATACCCTAAAAATGTTGATCAGCTTCTGGGTGATGTGAACTTCGGAGTTGAAGATGTGAATGCTTTGCAAAGCGATATAACACTGCCGGTAAGCAGCGAAGGAAATATCATCTGGGCATCTTCAAATCCGCAAATCCTTTCATCTGACGGAAAAATTGATCCGACAAATGTAAACGGAGAACAAGAAGAGGTTTCTCTTTTTGCTGTACTTAATAATAAGGAGGCAAAAACCGCTAAAGAATTTAAATTTACCGTTATTGCGGGAAACAAGCCTGAGGAAAGCGAGCTTGATTTGCTCAATATTGACGAGATAGTCGGTGATCAGTCAAAAAATTCCATAGAAAAAGCGTTTTCATTGCCAAAAAACACACAGAGCGGAATAGAAATCATTTGGTCATCGAGTGACAGCTCGGCTCTCGAAATAAAAAACGGCTATGAAGCTGTTATAAAACCCGGAAATGATGAAAAAAGGGTTTTGCTTACAGCCGAAATATCTGTTGACGGAAAAAAGCAATCCAAAGGCTTTGCACTCGGCATTGCGAAGGCGAGGCCGATTGATGATGAGCTTAAGATTGAAGAAATAATATCCGGTGATATTAATAACATAGTAAACGATTTTGATCTGCCGACGGTGTCGAAAAGCGGATATTCGGTTAAGTGGCACTCTGACAGTGAAGAAAGTTTATTCGTTTATGATAATATAGCATATGTTATAAGGAAGCCCGATCCGAAAAAAGTTGTATTAACAGCGACTGTAAACAATAACGGTGTTGAAATGGACATAAGCTATAATCTTACCGTTGCAAAAACGGATGAAATAACCGATTTTCTGCTGAGCGAAGATTTTGAAGACGCCGAAATAGGCATGCTGCCTGAAAATACAGCTTACAGTCAATGGGGAAAAGATTCAACTGTACTCGATTCGAACAAAGACATACAAATCGGTGTTGAAGCTGAAAATGATAAAAACAAGGTTATGAATATTTATCATATTAAGCCGGACGGAAATCAACATTCGCTTTTGCATATTAATTTTAATACTCCGAAAAGAGGAAGCGTTGTTATAGAATACAGATATAAATATGTTCTTACCGGCGGAGAAGGTAAAGACACCAACGCAAGCATTTGGATAAATGCTACAACAGGATATAACGCAGCGCCGAGCGGTAATTTTGTAAAGTTTCCGTTTAACGACACATTTGTTGTTGCGCAAATGGGAGGAAATAAATCTCACAGAGAAAATTATGACGGCGGACAATGGCATGATGTAAAAAGCGTTTTAAATCTTGATGATGGTGTGTTTGATATGTATCTTGACGGGAAAAAGGTATGTGAAAACGATCCTAAAATTGAAGGTGACGGCGCAATGCGTATACAAGCCGGATTTGACAGAAGTAGCGCAGGGCATTGCTGGCTTGATGATGTTAAGGTATATATGGACCCTGTCAGCATTGTTAAAAACTATGCCAATAGCATTAGCTTAGGCGATGTTTCAAATGTTGTAAAGGATTTGGAAATTCCCGAAAAGACTCCGCTTGGCGAGGCTGAAATAAAGTGGTTTTCATCACGCCCGGATATAGTATCTGTTTCCGGTAAGGTAAACAGCCCAAAAGACGGAGAGAGTATTCCGGTTACGCTTTGGGCTTTGGTTGAAAACGGAAATAATAGAAGCATTAAAAGATTTGATTTGAATATTGCCAAAGTAAAATCGGATGAGGAGAGCGTTGAATACGATTATAGCAATCTAAATTTAAATTATCCCGGCTTGTGCTTAGACGAGCTGCTTCATCTCCCAACAGTGGGACAGGAGGGATCGGCAATTGTATGGACAAGCAGCAGACCGGATATTATATCGTCGGAGGGTAAGGTAAACAGAATACCGTTTGATAACGAGCGTATAACAGAGGTTGTGCTGAGCGCTGTTGTTTCAAAGGGAAGCGCTGTTTCAAAGGAAAAACAGTTTATTGTCAGAGTGCCGGAAAGAAACTATGCACTCAGCGCGGAAGTATCGGGTTCCTCAGACAAGGCAAATGCAAGATTTGAATTTATAAAGGATAATGACTCCGAAACAGCATGGGGAAGCGGAGATAATGATAAAAAGCCGTACCTTATTATTGATTTGAAAAAAGCGGAAATGATTAATAATATCATTATAAACGGAAGCTTCTCCGACGCGTATATAAGCTGCAAGCCGATTGACAGTAATACGTATACAAGAGTTGGCAGTGGGAAAAATGTTACGTTCACGCCGAAAAATGTCAAATCTGTAAGAATAGATTTTGCCGGAGATGCAAGTGTAAGTTCGGTCGGTGTTTATTATTCATTAAGTGATAAGGAAGCCGTTGAAGCTGATATTAATGCAATTAATTTGGGCAGCCTTGATAATGTCATATCGGATATACAAATTCCGACAAAGGGCAGCGTATGCGGAAGTAAAATTACGGCTGAATCATCAGACCGCCGATACTTATCGGATACCGGAAAGGTGACAAGACCGGAAGGCTCGAATGTTGAAGTGATTTTAAAGCTGAAATTTGAAAACGGAAATTATACCGAAACAAAAGAATATGTTGTGAAAATTCTTAAAAGATCCTCACAGACCGGTGGTGGCGGAGGTGGAGGATATTCCGGCGGGAAGTCGCAGAATATTGTAGTTTCACCTGTTAAGGATAACACAAAAATGCCTGAGAGAAAAGATATGTTTATTGATTTGTCGGAAGCTGTCTGGGCAAAAGAAAAAATAGAACGACTGGCGGAAGATAAAATTGTAAACGGTAACGAAGACGGAAGATTTGAGCCGAACAGAAATATAAGCAGAGAAGAATTTGTTAAGATAGTTCTTGCCGCTCTTAATGTTGATGTTTCGGATGCTGGGTGTTCATTTGATGATGCAGTCAAAGACAGCTGGTATTATAAGTATGTGGCGAAGGCTTATGAAATGGGAATAGTAAACGGAATTGGTGAAAATTGCTTTGGCATAGGAGAACAAATTAAAAGATGTGATATGACTGTTATTCTCGACAGAGCGTTTAAAATCCGGGAGGTCGAAACGGAGAATTTAACCTTTACGGATAAAAATGACATTCCCGGTTATGCCGAAAAAAGCGTTGCAAAGCTTTGCGCAATGGGCTTAATTAACGGCTTTGAAGATAAAACGTTCAGACCGAACGATGCGGCAACGAGAGCTCAGGCAGCGGCTGTCATTTATAATTATCTGTATCTTGAAAAATAAAACGGAGGAGCGTCTATGAGCAGCAAAAAAATAATTGCATTTATACTTTCAATAACAGCAGCTGTACCTTGCTTTGCACAACCATATGATAATCTGCCGGTTAATTCGGGGGAAAATGAGTTTGTATCCGAGTATGCGGACGAAATATCTGTTCAGTCTGCCGGTGAATTTAAAGACCGCAACAGAATGAGCGATGAAGAATTTTTAGGCAAATGGGACTCGCAGGGCGAAGAATGGGTTATTGAACCTAAAATAGACTATGCATACGCATATGATCTGAAGCTTGTTGAGGACTATGTTAAGGCAAATGATTATTACAATGCAAAAGAATGTCTTTTGTATTACTATCAGCACAGAGATTTATCGCCTGGACTTCCGACCGGCAGAGCATCTCTTGAGGCGAGAATTTCAAAGGAAAATATCCATACCTTTGAGTCGCCTGTTGTCGGAATTTTATCGGTGAAGAAAGAGCCGTCGCAGTATAGCGTAAATGTTACTTCTCTTGTAAAATCGAATGTGAGCTGCTTTCTTATTCATTCTATAAAAAGAGAAAGCGAAGAAAACAACAGAGAGGAAATAGTTTCTTTTAATTCAAAAGAATCGGGAAACAACATACCTGTTCTTGAAATTCAGCAGGGAAAACAGACAACAACAATTCCGGTATCTCAGGATATGTATATAAGAGGCGGTGATTTCTCCGGAGAAAATTACGGGTCGGAAAGCGAGCTGCTTATAAGTGAGGGCGGCGCAGCTCCGAGCGATAACGGAACAAGACAGGCTTATGTCAACTTTGATTTGTCGCCGCTTGACAGAAGTGTGGAAATTACAAGGGCAACACTTAAGCTTTACGGCAGCTCTACCGCAGACAACAAGGAAGTGGCAGTATTTTCGGGAGTTGAAAACCAATGGGATGAGAATATTATAACATACTCAAATATGCCTATTCGTGTTGCTTCCTGGAATAATACGTCAGATGGATATGACTGGGCACAGCGCAGCGGATTGCACGCTCAGTTTTACAATGTTCAGGTCAGATTAAATCATATTCCGAGAATGTTTTCGGAATATTATGCGACTAAGGATGAAAGCTATGCGCGTGCGGCAATAAATCAAACTCTTGATTTTATCGGTGATAACGGAGGTCTGTTGTATGATTTATATACAAAAGAAGCTGCGCTTAATGCGGCGTTCAGAGGCGATCCGCAGCTTTCACTTATATTTTTCGGTGCGTTAGCCTGCAAGGATATAATAAACGGGGAAGCTATGACTTCAATTTTAAAGCTTATATGGCAGGATGCGACGGGTCTTACATATGCGAAAAATGAATGGAGAAAACATAACGGGCAGGCATTTCAGATAAACTCTCTTTTAAGATATATTGCATACTTCCCGGAATTTAAGGACAGAGAAAGTTGGATAGGTAATATCGACAGAAGAGTTATGGAGCTTTCCGAAGACCTTTTGAACGAAGACGGCGGCTACACAGAGCCTACAAGCGGCTATGACGCAGGCGTTTTAAGTACATTTACGGGTCTTTTTAATCTTGCGGACGTTGCAAAAATAGAGCTCCCCGAAGAGTTTATGGAGATTTATAAAAAGTTCGCTTTGGCCGAAATGAATTTAACAATGCCTAACGGCGTTCAATGGGGCTGGGGTGACGGTGGACCGTCACAGATGCGACAAAGAATTTATGATGCAGCCGAAATATGTGACGATCAGAATATGTATTATTTCGGAACGCTTAATTCGGATGACCGAAAAGGTGTGATACCCGGCTGGACATCATATTTTATGCCGTCAAGTAAGCTTGGAGTGATGAGAGATAACTGGAGCGAAAATGCGGTTTCTGCATTTTTCAGGGGCAGAACAGGGCTTAGTCATTCTCATGCCGATGTAAACCAAATGTTGATGTATGCATACGGAAGATACTTGCTTGCAGATACCGGAATGAATTCATACGACGCAAGAGATCCGTATTATATTTGGCAGTCAAAGAGAACGGAATCTCATAACACTGTAGAAATTAATGAAAAAGGGCAGGAAAAAAGCGGTGCGGTTAATACAACTATGTACACAAATCCGAGAATGGATTTTTATACGGGCGAATCGTATGCATATCCCGATTTTGTACATACAAGAAAAGCCGCTTTTGCAAAAAACGATAAGTTTTTTATAATATCCGATTTTATAAAGGCTCCACAGGACGGAAGCGTTAATACGTTTAATCAGACATGGCATAATCTTGTTGAAGCAAAGCCGAGTCTTGACGATAAAACAAAAATAGCCAAAACAAATTATTCAAGCGGCGCAAATGTTGAAATAGTGCCTATCGCTCCCGAAAAGCTGACAAGTGCAACTCTTGATGACGGAGTCGGTCTTAACGAGAGCAACAGCATAAGAAACACTTCAAAGAAAAAGCACGTTTCATATAAAATCAAAACAGCCGGAAATGCAATATTGAATACAATTATTTTTCCGTTTGAAACAAGTGTTACAGCCGATATAAAAACATCTCCGATTGAAGTTTCGGATAACAGCGATAACAGTGCGCAGGCGTTTTCGATGATTCTTCCGGATGCTACAAAGGCTGAATACTATGTAAATTTCAGACCTGAAAAGATAAGAAGATTTGATTGGTATGACGCGGATGCTGAAAATGTTTTTCTTAAATATAACAAACAGGACAGCTTAGAGTTTTTCGCAGCTTCAAATATTAATTATTTAAAGCAAAACGGCCGCGATTTTTTCAGAAGCTCAAAAAAGCTTTCGGATATTTCAGTAAGCTTTGAGGGAAGAGTGGCAAATGTTCAGACAACTCAGGATATAGATCTTTCAAAGGATTACATTATTGTTTATGCTCCGAATGTTGTAAAAGCTTCATTAAATGAAAAAAATACCGAATTTCAAAAAATGGGTGATCTTATTGTATTGGGCAATTATTATTTGGAATTTAATGTTTCGGAAAGTGAGGACGGCAGCCGAAGCGGTATTGTAAAAAGCGATACGGAAATAGGATTTCCGATAACGGTTTCTGGCAAAACAAAATGGGCATCGCTTACGCTTTATACTGGAACGGAAATTAGGGGCGGCAGCAGCTGGGACGGTATAATAAAGATACCTGACATTAAAAGCACAAGTATTGATATAGGCAAGCAAAGGTTCGGTATGATTGATTTCGGAAACTTTACGGTTTCAAAGCCTGTTTGTGTTACACTTCCCGTTTCAAAAGGCAGGGCCGCAATAGCTTTATCGGGTAATGTTATAAAACCGCAGATAAAGCTTGACAGCAATTCAAAGGAAGAAGTGATGAACAAAACAGAAAAAGAAAAAATATCATATTATGATGAAGATGATAAATCATACAACTATCTTTACGGAATTCAAAATATAGTTTTATACTCCGAAGATGATAATAATTCAGGCAATTTACCCGCAGAACCCACCAAGCGTCCTTCCTCCGGCAGCGGAGGAGGCGGTGGAGGCGGCGGAGGTCATATATGGCCGCAGCCGTCAAATAAGCCGACTGAAAATCCGGATAAAGAAAATCATAATGATGGTAAAGATGACGTTACGGGTAAAACATTGGAATTTACCGATTTAAAAGATCACTGGGCTGAAAATGACATTAAAACAATGTTTGACAAGGGATTTGTAAAGGGAAAGTCCGAAAATAAATTCGACCCTGACGGCAAAATTACACGGGCGGAATTTACTGCTGTGGTTATAAGGATGTTGGGCGCCGAAATCAAAGGGCTTGAAAACAAATTTTCGGATATAAGCGAAAACGATTGGTATTTTGATGTGGTAAATTCGGCCGCTGAAAAGGGAATAGTGAGCGGATTTGAAGATAAATTTTATCCGGACAGACTTTTAACAAGGGGAGAAATGGCAAAAATTTTATTCGGTGTATGCAAAATCTATGACCTGAAAGCCGAAGCGGGCGATAATATTTCGTTTAAAGATTATGAGAACTTTTCCGATTGGGAAAAAGATGCAATTGATTTTGTGTCAAAATCGGGAATTATAAAAGGAATGCCCGACGGGAGCTATGACAACAAAGGAAATGCAACAAGGGCAGAGGCAACAGTGGTATTGAAGAGAGTTTACAATTTGATGGAGGCTAAGTCTGAATAAAATCGCCCATAGCATAGCTTTTGTACAGGGAGATAGTATGAGGTTTTGGGTCTTACAGCATGAAAGGGAACAGTTATAAAAATGAAAACAATTGATTATAAAAAATATTTTGATAAGGTTTTTGGCTGCTGGCTCGGAAAAAGTATAGCCGGTACAATAGGCGCACCGTTTGAGGGAAGAAAAGAGCTTTTTAATTATGAGTATGACAAACGTTCAATAGAACAAATGCTTCCGAATGATGATCTTGATATTCAGGTTATTTGGCTTGAGGTATTGGAGAAAAAAGGTATCTATTTTACTTCAAATGATTTGGCGCAGGCTTTTTATGAAAAATATCCGTTTTCACCGGGTGAATATGCATATTTTAAAAAGAATTACATAAGAGGAATAATGCCGCCGGTTTCGGGATCATTTAATAATACGTATTATTTTAACGGCATGGGATGCCCGATACGTTCTGAAATATGGGCGTGTGTTACACCCGGAAATGCAGAACTTGCAAAAGAATTTGCTGAAATTGACGGAGTGCTGGATCACGGACCAAACTCCGTTGAAGGCGAAATTTTTCTGGCAGCTTTGGAGTCACTTGCGTTTTTTGAAAGTGATATAATGACTTTAATTTATAAGGCAATGTCATACTTGAATAAGTCCGGAGAAATGTACCGCCTTATAGAAAATGTGCTTGTGTGGTGCGAAGAATATGATGATTTTAAGAAGGTCAGAGCACTTATACTTCAAAATTTCGGTCATGCGGACTGCACTAATTTATATCAGAACATGGGGATTTCATTAACTGCATTGATATTGGGCAAAGGAGATTTTATTAAAACAACCATGATGGCGCTTAACTGCGGCTATGATACAGATTGCACCTGTGCAACGGTCGGTTCCGTTCTCGGTATAATAAAAGGCTCGGAAGAACTCTTTAAGCTGGGATTTTGGGATACGGGATATGTTCTTGACGCAAAGGTTACAAGAAGAAGCAATACTTTGTATGATTTGGCGGAGGATACCTGTGCTGCCGGTATTACAATGGCAAAATATCGTAATACCGGTCTTGTAGTTACAGATGCGCCCGATTTTGCAGAGATACCTCACGATAAAAATAACGGTTTGTTTTTATCAATAGACTATAACGGGATACCGGCAATGAAGCCCGACGAGACAAGAGTTATGCGTCTTAAAATTTTTAATGATACTTCAGTTTTGTTTTCTGGAGAGTTAAATTGCAAAATGCCTGACGGATGGGATATAAAATACAGCAAAAAAATAAGCGTTTTACCGTTTGACACAAAGGAAACTGAGCTGATAATAACAGCGCACTCTTATAATAATGAATTTCACGAGAAAAATGATATTGTATTCAGTGCCGTACATAACGGTGAGCCGATATTATATTCATTCGGAATAACGGGAGCTGCGATATGGAAAGTCTACGGTCCGTTTTGGAAAAACCGCTCGGATATTCCGCAGATAAACTACTGGGATAAATATGATAAGTATTTTGATAATGTTGACGCGCTGCGAGAATATCACTTAAATACCTTTGAAGAAATAAATCATGAATATGTAAATGAAAGCGATTTTGACAATATAGAAAACACCGCATGGGATACCTGTTCATTAATTCCGACTGAGATTGGATTATATGAAGACTGTTTCAGCCTTTCCGAGTTTGTGAAATATAAGGGCAGCTGCTGTGTGTACATGATAAGGGAGCTTGTTTCGGATGAGGAAAAAACGGCGGTTGTGAATATAGGTCACAGTGCACCGTATAAGTTATGGATAAACGGAAAATTAATTTCAAAGAGTGAAGAATGTGTTTGGTGGACGGCAGAAAATAAACATACAGAGGAGGTGAAAATTAAAAAGGGTGTAAATAAAATTGTCTTGAAAGCTGCAAGAGTTGGACAAAATGACACCTTTAATATCTTCTTTAATGATGGTTTGTTCAGCAATCATCATTATAATTACTCATCCAAAGTTAAATAAAACCACAAACACTAATAAGATAAAAATGGAGGAATAGTAATGAAAAATACGAAAAAAGTCATATCGTTGATTTTGTCATCTCAAATGCTGTTTTCTTTGTCTGCGGTAAATGTTTTTGCGGACAATAATGCTGTGTCTTTGGATGATATTGTTCTTGAAAATGAGTACTCGGAAAACATACAGCTTCCGACAGAAACGGCAGACGGGAAAGCAATTACATGGAAATCCGAAGACACATCTGTAATTTTTATTTCCGAAGGGACTGCATATGTTCTGCCGGGATTAGCGAAAAAGCAAACAAAGCTCACGGCAAAAACGGACGATGATGAGAAGAGATTTAATGTTAATGTAGCTGCCTTTGAATATACGGGGACACCGCTTTTTGAGGAAGATTTTGAATTACAGGAAAATGAAACTCTTGATTCGGAAGTCTGGAGAGCCGATGCTGCGCAAATGCCGAACACGAGCGATGAAAACGGCGCAAATTATATGGGCATTGCGTCCGATATGAACGATAATCATGTTTATATGATTAAAAGAACAGACAATTCGGTAAACGGCGCAAATAAAAGTTATATACATATTAATACGGAATTGCCGAGCAATTCGAGGATTATTTATGAAGCAGATGTGCGCGTACAAAACCAGCCGGCTAATTCAGCTGGTAAGAATATTTTTGCAAACTACTGGCTTTGCGGTTCTGCCGGAAATACAATAGGCAAATATTCGGCATATGCAGCTGCATATATCGGAGGCGCAAGCGGTATTCAAATTAAAGAGCCGGCAGGATCGCAAACCGCAAAGGTTTCATCCGACAATCAGATATGGCAAAATATAAAGTTTGACATAACCTCCGCAAGTGGCGTGTTTGATGCTTATGTAGATGATAACAAGGTTGCGGAAAATTTTGCTTTAAGGGCAACGGGTGCGGCAGCCGTAAAGCATCTTGCTTTCGGATTGGACGGGAATACAAGCGGTGAGCTTTGGCTTGATAACGTTAAATACTATATTTGTCCTAAGGACGCCGAAGAGGTATTGAAGGACACAGGGCTCGGAACCGAAAATCCGGATGCTGTTAAGGATGATATTACCGTTCCTTCGGTCAGCGGTATTACATGGATTTCATCAAATCCCGAAATAGTTTCTCCGGACGGCAGTGTACACAGAGAAAATGTTTGCGGAACAAGTGAAGAAGTTCAGCTTTACGGTTTGTTGAACGATTGCGGTATGGTATCCGCAAAAGAATATACACTGACAGTTCTTTCTGACAAGGCGGAGGGTACGGACGAAGCAAAGGCTCTCGAAAATTTAACAATCCCAAGCTCTTTTGAAGCTGCTTTTGAGCTTCCTCAAAAGTCGGGAGATGTAGCTTTTGAATGGACAAGCGATAATGAAAATGCAGTTTTTATAAATGGTACTAAGGCTTATGTTGTCCCGGGATTTTTGCCGGCTAAAGCAAAGCTGACGGCAACGGTTAAAACTCAGGATGGCTCACTTTCAAAGAATTTTGATGTTTCAGTTCCGGCAAAAATTAACGGCAGTGCATTTGTAGAAGAAGACTTTGAAAGCACGAATAGCGGCAGCTTGCCTGAAACAGCGGTTGCTGAAGGAAATATGTGGAACAGAAGAAATGCTGCAGATACGTTTGGTGTTTCAGTTGAAAGCGCCGAAAACGCTAACAGCGTTTTAAGATTAAATGCCGGTGAATATGCAGTCCTTTTCTTTGACGGTGCAACAAAATATAATAAAACTTATATTACATATTCAACAAAAACAGAGGGAAATCCTATTGCAAACATTTATCTGCGCGACGGCAGAGATGTTACGCCGAGAGGCGGTCATCAAATAGTAAATCTTTTGGAAGGATTATATAAAGGTACCAATGAATTTCTTTATCAGGGGGCAACGAACAAAGCATATATAATTGATGACAATAAATGGTATGATGTTGCATTGGAGATAGATAATCAGGACAAAACAGCAAGATTTTTTGTAAAAAAATCAACTGACTATGACTACAGCTTGGTTATAAATGATGCACCTTATCAAAACTATGTTCCGTCGAAGCTTGTTATGGGCTTTGATTCTGGAGCAGGTTCGATCGTGTTTGATAATTTTAAAGTATATGCAAGCAATGCGTCTGTAAACGCTGCGGAAGCACTTATGGATGCGGCAATGAGCAGCGCTTTCGTTAAATCAGATGATAAATATATTGCAAACGATAATATCACGCTTCCCTCAATAGATGGTTATACGCTTATTTGGAAATCGGAAGATGAAGCAATTATAACAAATGACGGTATTGTAACAAAGCCGGAGGCGGGAGCAGGCTTTGCATCAACAACGCTTCGTGCAGTTTTGATAGACGCATCGGGTAATGCAGTTCTCAACAAAAGTTATAATATTTCGGTTTCACCGAAGCTTGATGACGCTCAGGCTGTTGACGAAGATGCAAAGGCTCTTGATATATCGGGTATAAGAATAGAGTCTAAAATTGATGAAATGGTTGACAGTGGTATAAACGGATCAAATATTTCATGGACATCAAATCATCCGGAAATATTATCGTCTGACGGTACGGTTACAAGACTGGATAAGGATACCGTTGTTGACATAACGGCTGTTATTTCAAAAGGCAGTGATAAGCTGACTAAGAATTTTACAATACTTATACCGCAGGCTGAAGAAAAAGATTTGGTTTCTTTCTCTTCACACGCATATGCTGCTGTAAGAAAGGGAAGAGGCGGATCGTGGAAAACAAATATAGTTATTGATCCTAAGGGCGATACTGCCAATGACCGTCACGGATATATTGTATTTAAGGCAGATCCCAATGCTTTTGACGGAAAAGATATAAAATACAGCTTAAACCTTAAGAGAACAGCTTCAGACGGAGATGAAGCGTCGTCGATAGAAATTCATGCAATACCGAATTATATGATTGCGTATATTGATGAAACAATAAATTATCAGGAAGCGATAGACAGAGAGCTATATGGCATAGATAATTTAATTGCCGCTCCTACATTAATTAAGGGCACGGAAAATTATGTTGACATTACAGATTATGTAAAATCTCAGATTGGCAGCGATGATGTTGAAGTTGACGAAAACGGTCAGATTGAAGTGGCATTTAAGCTTTCCGGCTGCACGGGAAAAGCAATTGTTATTGAGGGCGCAAGTGCAACACTTGTTGAAGAAAGAAGCTATGCGGAGTCAAATGTTATGCTTAGGGTTTTAGATGACAGCGGCAATGAAATTGAAACGTCGAACGGCAGCACAACTGCTAAGGTAAATGTATTCGGCAGCGTTCCCGGTGGAAATAAAAAGTTATACCTTGCTGTTTATAATGCTGACGGAGCTTTAATAAATGCCGAACTTAAAAATATAGACCTCTCTGCAGCTTCTCAAGAGGAGCTTTCAACAAATGCGGGCATCGGAAATAAGGTGAAAGCGTTCCTTTGGGATGATAATATGGTGCCTGTAAAATGAGCTTTTACGGATTTGATTTAAGCAATATATTTTTAAACAGAAATGCTAAGACTCGTTCTGTTTCTGCCGAAAATCCGACCGGAGAAAAAGGCGGAGGTGCAAAAGCGGTGCCGGACAATGATTTTCCGTCACGTATGTTAGGTAAGGGCTGGAAAGCCAGCCCTGCCTATCGCAATCTTAAAGCCGGTCAGACTTTAACCGTTGCTCAGATTAATGGCAGCGGAATAATAACTCATATGTGGTTTGCCGGGATGGAGGAGCAATACGGACCTTATCTGAGAGAACAGATTTTAAGAATTTATTGGGATGACGAAGAAAATCCATCGGTTGAAGTTCCGCTCGGAGATTTCTTTTGTAATGGATTTTCTGTCCCTGTAAACGTAAATTCGATGCCGATTTGTGTTAATCCGAAAAGAGGGTTTAACAGCTTTTGGCCGATGCCTTTTAAAAAATCGGCAAGAATTACAATTGAAAATCAAAGTACGGAAGTGATAGAATATTTCTTTTATCAGATTGATTACGTTTTGACTGATATTCCAGACAATTCTTTATATTTTCACGCTCAATGGCGCAGGCAAAATCCGCTGCCGTACGGCGAAGAATATACTATACTGGATAATTGTATAGGTAAGGGCAGATTTACCGGAGTTTATATTGCATGGGGACAGCATAATAATGAATGGTGGGGAGAAGGAGAAGTTAAATTTTATATAGATGATGATATTTATCCTACATACTGCGGCACGGGTACCGAAGATTATTTCGGAGGTGCCTGGTGTTTTTCAAATAATGAACAAAACGGGTATGTAAATTATTCAACGCCGTTTATGGGATATCCGCAAATAATAAAGCCTGACGGGTACTACAGCGCTTGCCAAAGGCACGGCTTATACAGGTGGCATATTATGGATCCGATTTTTTTTGATAAAAATTTTAAAGCTACAATTCAGGCATTGGGCTGGCGGTGTTCCGGAGGAAAAAAGCGGAGATTTCTTCAGCTGCAAGACGATTTGGCTTCGACAGCAATTTGGTATCAGACAGAGCCGCATAATATATTTCCTAAACTGCCCGATGCGGATTATAGGGAAAATATATAAAATAAATGCGATTTATGTGATTTTTAATAGAATGAACTCGGATAAATTGTCTGAAAAACATTAATTGTGGTTTCATCCTAAAAAAACGTCTGTAGCGGTAATGCAGACATTTTTTGGGGTATGATGGACATACCAATGCTCTGTGGTGAAAGTCCACTGAAGCGTAGTTACCGACGAACGTTAAAGTGGATTGCAAGTTTCACATCGTGGGGTGTGGGAGAGACGAAGCAATAGCGAAATCGTAGCCCTACGGGCAGAAACTTAATATTAAGATGTATTTGGCGGATAAGTTGACCAAAAGCAACGAAGTTCAAAAGGTAACCGTAACCAAAATGCGTAGGTTAAGAGTGTAGACGAGGAAAGAGTATTGGTTTATCCCGTGAGGTTTCATAGGCAGAGAAATCTGTAGCAACAACGAACTATGAGAAGTCAGCAGAGGTCATAGTACTGAAAAAAACTTTTCGGGAAGGACTGAATAGTTCAAAGCGTCAATTTGAAATGTATGTTTCAAACAATGGCTTGACAAGATGTGAAACCGAAGCGTATTTGAGGGAAGCGTAACAAACATATGGCAAATTGTTTGAAAGCGGAAATGAGAAGAAACGGAATATTCCAGAAATGCTTGAAAAGATACTTAATCGAGGCTTAATCAGTATACCTTACTACCCACAAAGGCAGATTTAATTTTGAATTGAACCGCCGTATGTTGAACGGCATGTACGGTGGTGTGAGAGGGCGATTAATTTCGCCCTACTCGATCCTTTATCGAAAATATTTTTTAGACCCACAGTCAGAACTTGAACGTGGGTTTATTTATATTTTATCCGATTGACTATAAAATACCCGTATAGATATTTATATACCGGAGGTACAGCAAATGAATGAAATTGAAGTATTCGATAAATTAACTGCAATTGCCACACCACAGTTTGTGCTGACGTTTGGAGAAGATTCCGAGCAAGCCATTAAGATAGCCGAGCATATAAACATAAATTCCCTCCTCATGGGTATGATATATATTTGAATTGGCTCAAAAACCAAAAATAATAGTAAATAACAAAGTAAAAAAGCTATAAAATAATAAATAAGTATTGACAATTTAGGGTATGTACGTCATAATGTACATATAGGAGGCGATTGATATGTTGAACACCAGTATCACAAATTTTAGAAAAAATATATTTTCTATGCTGGAACAGACCATTAAATTTAACGAGCCGTTAAATATCAGCACAAAAGAAGGAAATGCTGTTGTCATGAGCGAGGAGGACTACAATAACGTTATGGCAACATTTGAAATATACAATAACCCGGAACTGCACAAGCAAATTTTAAAAGGAATGCAGACGTCTGCAAATGAGTGCGTGCCGGAGGATGAAGTGGAATGGTAGCATACAAAATCGTTTATACAAAAGACGCGGTAAAGGATATTCCAAAGCTGAAAGCAGCTCATTCAGGCGGCAAAGCACGTGCATTAATTGAAATTATTAAGGAAAACCCTTTTAAAACTCCGCCGTCTCATGAAAAACTGCTTAGTAATCTTGACGGTGCATATTTCAGAGGAATTAATATTCAGCATAGGTTGGTCTACGAAATCTCGGAAGAAGAAAAGACGGTAAAAATCCTTTCTATGTGGTCTCATTATGAACAAATACGCTAAATTTTAAATGACAGGCTTTCAAAACAGTGAGTCTGTCTTTTTTATGCATCAGCCAACTCATCTGTCATAATGCACAAATGATTGATTTATGACTTGATTTATGAAATGTGATGTGATATACTGAAGTTATGAGGTGAACAGTTTGAAAAATAAAAAACCGCCGTTTGAAATAACGGAGAGAATGATAGCGAATATTGCTGATATATGTGAGCTTGTCGGCAGAATCAGCATAAGCGGCAGGCAGAGTCCGCAGCTCAGAAAAACAAAC
>CAKSGG010000018.1 GCA_934454215.1 uncultured Clostridia bacterium | reverse complement strand
TCAGCAACATTAAAGTCTGCCCTGCCGATTGCTTCGGACTGAAATATCACCGATACATCGGCTTTTTTTCCGTAACGTTCGGGAGTAAACGCCACATTTGAAATTACACGTGCATTGTATGAGCTTGACATATCGTCAAATTTAAACAGTCCCTTTCCCGTAAGCCACGACGCAATTCGTGCCGTCTTACGCTCCAGCTCCGCAAGATTGTCTCCGTATATGTGCATCGTTACTTCAAACACTCTGTCCTCGTAAAATGCTCTCCCGTATTCGTTGGCTTCCGAAAAATCATAGCTGCCGTCCAAAAACGGCAAGTCATACGAATATTCTTTTGTTCCGGGAATGAGCGTACGTGATTTTGATTTCACCGTCACGCCCATTTCCGATGAATGTTTATTTTTAAATATAAATCCATTTCTCAAGCGCAAATCCTCCTTATCCTCTGAACGATGACATTGCTCTCTCCATCAAAGGTCTCATAACGGGGGCATCTGAGCTTGTTATATTATATGTAATTGCTCTGTTATCTGTCCCGCCGTTTTTACTTTTGGCGACGCTCAGCAGCTCACTCAAAAGACTGCATATATTATTCTGACCCATCGGAATTTGTTCCTGCATAATTTTCAGGAGATTATCGGTATTTATTGTCCCGTTCATTATACGGTTTATAATCAGACTTTTATTAGCCTCAATTGTTTTATAGCTGCTTTCAAGATTGGCAATAATTTTTGTCTGCCTTTCATCAAGTGCCAGCTTGCTTTTTTCACGGGATATATCGAGAATTTTTTTATCTGCCTTTTCGTAAATTTCCTGTCCCTTTTGCGTAACTGCGTTTTTATATATGCTTTTTGTCTTGTACGCCTCCGCAAAATCCTCGTCCAGCTCCTGTTTTTTTATTTTGTAATTCAGCTCGTTCTTTTCTTCCTTAAGCGCCGCTTTTACATTGCTTACATAATTTTTCGCATATGAAAGAACATTGTTATACGACTCCTGCGCCGCTTTTTGCTCCGCCTTGTACAATTCCATTCTGTAGCCTATAACGGCGGTATTATATGTGTCCCAGTCAATAGTTCCCCTGTCGAAAAAATTTTTCTGGCGTTCAATACAGCGCTCATAATATTTAGCATTATTATCGTCGAATCGTTCCCAGTCGCCGTATGTGTTTCTCTGTTTCAAATATCCCTGTGCCGAGTTTTGCCAAGCTTTGTATTCCTCTGCATTTGCCTTTGCCTGCATATCGGCTTTTTTGTTGGATATACTCTGCATACCGTAGAAATAATCCACATCGCCGATAAGACCGTTATTATAATATTCCTGCGTATATTGAGCCATTCTGTCAAGTCCCTCAATATACTTTTCAATTGACATTTCATTGTATTTCAGCTCCTGATTGAGCCAGTTCTCGGAGTGTTTTATACGCTCCTCATACATATTTGCGCCTATTTTTGAAAGAGTATTGCAATACTCATCCCATGTCACAGTCCCGTTATTGAGATACTCCGTCTGCGTATTTTTTATTCTCGCAAATGCGTCCAAAGCAGTGTCCCCGAACTTTTCCCAATCGTTTAATTTACTGCGCTGTTCAACATATGTTTCCGAAACGCCGTTGATTTCCTTAACGAGTTTTTTTGTAAGCGCAAAAATTTCCTCACTGCATTCCATAACAACCTCGCTGTCATACGCATATTTCTCCATTGCCTCATTCCACCAGCTTATTTGCTCGCTTACCGACATATTGGAGGTTTTTGTGCTGTGTGTAAACAGCCTTTTATCCGTCTCAAAAAATTCGTTGTTTTTACCCGAAGCATATGATTTTATTCCGTTCATGCGCATGATATTTTTTGTCTGCGACGCTGTATAAACACGGTCGCCCCTGTCAAGCGGCAATAAGACGTTCTGCCCCTCAAACATATAGTAGCTTCCGTCATGATAAATCAATTCACGGGGGTCGCTTATTCCCCGCTCGTCGTTTATTCTTGCCAGACCTTTCGGCGCTGACATAGTACCGTGCGCAAACTTGGGTATACTGCCCTGCTGATTTACACGGACGGTAATGGTTACAACTCTGTCCTGCACACTGTTTACCGCCGCCTGTGCCGACGCAACGCCCGACGCCGTATTGTCCAGAGCCGAAAGCTTTGCTTCCGATTTTAGTGTCCCGAAAGCGTCTATTTTTCCTTTTGCCGATTCAACTATCGGCGTCGCATTGTCCACCGCTTTGAGCGTTACGGATACATTGCTGCTTTTAAGTCCGTTCACCGCCGAGGTCAGCGATGTCAGTGCGTTCTGCGCCGTTGATGCGGCGCTTATAAGCCCCGATGCGTCACCGTTTATTTTTACCGAAATACTTCCTAATTCACTCATGGCTTCTCCTTTCTTTACTGACCGTAAAACATTTTTAAATGCTCATCTGTTTCAATATCCGAAGAGAGCGGTTCTTCCGCTCTCTCCAATTCATCAAGAAGCTTAAACAGCGCAAAAGGGTTTTGCAGTCCCGCCTCATTCGGCAGAATCCCCCACGACCTGAACAGAACCGTATACAAATCCCTCAGACTGCCGCCTCCCTGCCCTTCTCTTTTTTTGAGGATAACGCCTCTGCATAAAATCCCCAAACCTCAAGGCAAAGTCTGCTTCTTTCGCCTGCGTCGAGACTGTCGATTATATCCTGTGTAGCCTCCGTACCCTCAAACATATAATCAACGCCGCCTCGGCATATATTGATAGGGCCTTTAGTGTCCCCGTTGTTATGTGCGTCATTTACGATACACATGGTTTCAAAGTCAAACGGCTTTGAAACATATTTTTTTTTATTTTTTGTAAAAGTAAGTGTATGCTGCATACTGTATTCCTCCTGTTTTACGCCGCTGTCGGATAATACGTCAGGTCACTGAACCATTTTTGCTCAAACGTTTCCTTTGTTATGCTTGCGGGCAAATCCGATTCATCGAAATAACCGAAATACAAGCCGTCACTGTCACGTCTTACCGAAGTATACGTAGCCTTTGCGGTCTGCTTTTCGGGCGAACCCGATGACGGCTTTGTCTTACCGCCCACATTTGAGGCAAATGAATAAGCACCCTTATAGTATCTGATATAGCGGTGGGTTCCGTCCGATTTAAGAACTCTCCACGCAACGCCGAAGTAAACCGTTTTAGTGTCCCCTCCGACATCAACCACGCCGTTATTTCTTGTTATTCCTCTCCATGCTGCGTCAACCTCGGGCGGAATATCGGCATTGGTGATTTCATGTCCTACCTTTTCTATGTAGCTTGTTGTTTCATATGCGCCGTTATCAGCGTCAAAAACATCTGCTCCGCCCTCGTCTGTCGGAGCGATTTCAACAACGCCTTTCAGCGCTACGGGGTCGCCGTAGGTTACGCCCTCGGCGTTATCCGATTCAACCTTAAAAAATGTGTACTTATCTACACCTATTGTTGGTAATGGTTTATTTGTCATTTAATTCATCCTTTCTTATGCTAAATAGCTTTTTATAAATCTCATTGAGCGGTGATATACACCGTCGTCAGCTTTCGGAACGTCAAGCTCCAGCTCTCTGCAATATCCGTTTTCTTTCATAAGCGAATTTACCTCGGCCGCAATCATGCCGCATTTTTCACCGCTGCCCGCCCATATGTCAAGCTGAACATACACGTCCGTTATAAGCTCGTCATTATCGCAGTTAAAGCCTGATTTTTCGGACAGCGTATAATAGCTTACGCATGGCAGTACGGGGCATTTTGACGGTGACGAATACACCGCTCTTACACTCAGTTTACTGAGAATTTTTTCAACCTCTTTATTTATCATATTCCCAAACCTCCGCTTATTGCAGCCAGAACCTCGCCCTCCGCCGCTGTGAGCGCAGGGACAAGAAACGGCTGTGCCGCCATTTTATATGTCCCCAGTTCGACATATATTCCGTAGTCTGCGCCTGCGCTTACCTGTGCGCTGTCGCCCGAGGATGAGGCGCTTATCGACGCTTGCAGTGTCCCCGTATCAACGGGACACATTCCTCTTGCGCTTTCGGCTACAGCCTCAGCGCCTGCAAGCAGCGCCGACGGAAGTCTGCTTTTTATCTGTTCGGCAAGCGATGTTATACTGCCTGTATCTCCCGATACGGAAATACTTATATTCAAATCATACTTCCTCCTTCAAATATATTTTCATTCCGAGATTTCTGCGTTCAATCCCTGCAATAACATATTTTTTATCCTTTGCAAAGGCATACATTCCTACCTGCAATTTCTCATTATCGGTACAGTACATCACCGAGCGAACGCCCTCAAAAATCCCGTACTCTTTTTGAGCCGCACCTACTCTGTACGGCTGAACATCAGCCATAATACCGCACACCTCAGAAAATTCAGTGTCCCCCGAATAGCCGCCGCTGTTTTTATTTTCCTTGATTTCAACAGCCGTATCATAAAAACGCATCATCGGGAAACCACCTCCGAAACAAGACGTCCCCGTCTGTTTACAAAAGGTTTTAAACTTTTCTTAAAATCATCTGCAAGCCCCGTTTCGGCAGGGACACTAAAATCAATACGTCTGTCGCCCTCCGTAATCGAAGTAACAACGCCGCCTCCGCCGTCATCTGCCAAATACATCTCCTTGTATCTTCTGACCGCCATACTCGTTACGAAGCCTATAAGCTGATACGGCAGAAGCTCCAGACGGCAGTATGACAGCACACAGCTTATACAGTTGTCAATTAAAAGATTTAATATATTATCCTCGGAGCTGTCCTCTTTTTTTAGCAGAATTTTAGTGTCCCTTAATATCTGCTTTTTATATTCTCCCATCAGCGTCCCTCCTTAATTCAATATCAGCCTTTGCTCGTGTCTTGCGTCTTTTCCGCTTTCTTATGAACGTAAATACCTGTGCTCTTGTTGTTAAGAATAAATGCGTCGTAATATACACGACCCTCAACAAGCCAGCCGTTGATACCGGGCGGATTATCGTGAATTTTATATTCCGAAAGCTTAACAGGCGAAACCGTTGCGCTCTTTGCCGCAATAATAAAGTTTACGTTCTCGGGCATAAGCGAATCGGGCACAACAATGATTTTCACACCGTCAACCATTCCGACCTGTCCCTTTGAAAGCATACTCTGCGAAAGGTCGCCGTTCTTTACAAACGAAGAATCCTTCTTTATGCACTTATAAAAATCGCCCGAAACAAACGCATTGCAATCCTCCAAAGGAACCATCGCATTTATCATAGCCGTTGTTCCGTCAAGAAATGCGTCATATGCGTTGCTGCTTGTTATGTCGGCGTTTGCAGACGCTTTCGCCGCCATTTTTCCAAGACGGTACTTGTCAATCTCGGGTATAACGACCTCTCTGAGCTGTCTTTGCAGCGCCGCACCTGCGGCAGATGACATCTGTGTATCGTCATGATTTCCTCTGTCGATTGAGAATGTAAAACTTCTGTCCTTTGACAGAGTAAGCTCCTGAACCGTATTCTGCAATTCCGACGGAGTGCCGTAGCGCTTGTCGCCCGTTCTTGAATAGTCGTTCATCTGTGCGGTCGGAATTGAATATACATTAACCGTCTTTACGCCGACAAAATCATAGTCCTTATTTACCGCTTGGTCTGTCAGCGCCTCCGTTGAAAATTTTTCGTCTATTTTCTGAGCATATTTGCTCGCATAATTAATTGCCATTTAAAATTACCTCTTTTCCTTATTTATATAGTCCGTTCAAAAACGGGTCTGCCGCAGGATTTGTTCCCGTCTGCGGAGTAAAGCCCTTGAGCCTGTTTGAAACCTCTTCTTCAACAGCTTTCAAAAATTCTTCCTTAAATATGCTTATATTTTCCGCTGTCGATTCGGCGTCATTACCCTTTAGAATTTTTGCAAACGAAATCGGCAAATCTGCGTTTGACAAAGCCTTTGCCGCCTCAAACTCCATTCGTTCGCTCATGTACTGACCTCTTTCCTCGTCAAAAGCCTTTTGCTTTTTATCAAACTCCTCACGGCTTCTTTCATCGGCGGTCATGGTTGCAAGTCTTGCCGCTTCCTCCCTTTCGGAATTTAAGCGCTCCTCAAGCCCCTTTTCCCATTCACTTTTCTGTGCGGAAACAGCCGCCTCTATTTCCTTTTCCAGCTCCTCCTGCGAATAGCTTTTTGCCTTTTCCTCATCAGGCGTCTTTCTTTTCTGCATTCTGCAAAACCTCCTTTATAGTTTTTCGTTCCTTTAATGACAAATCCGCTTCCTCTTTCGGGTCGGATACGAAAGAAAGCTGTGCCAAAAGCGTTTCATTCGTCACCAAATCTCTGAGATTATTCACCATTTCCGAAATTTCCAGTTCATTTACCGGCAGATTTCTGTTAAAGGTAATATCAACCCTGTGTACGGGGACGTGCTGCATACTGCCTTTAAGCGACAAATATGTGTTGTACATACGAAATCTTTCTTTCAGTCCCTTTGTAAATAATCTTTCTTTATTTCTGACGTGCTGTTCAAGTCCCATAAGCTTGTACTTAATTGCCACACCCGACAAATTATTTCCGAAGCTTTCATCGGACAAGTCCGGCACCATAGAAAACCTGTGTATATCCTGTTTCAAAGAATCTCTGAGTACTTCCACATCCGATTCCGTCATAATTTTTGACAAATATCTTGCGTCCGCACCCTCATATCCCATAAGAATACGTTCCTCCTTAAGCTTTTTCGCCTGCTCCGAATCAAGTTCGATTCCCGAAAGAAACAAAAACGACTCAACAAACTGTTCCTTGTCGTTCACTCTGTCGGAGCATAACAGATTGTATGCGTCTATAAGCGGTATAAGCTGTTCAAAATCGCCCTGTGCGTCCTCATTGTTGCGGTATTCTATAATCGGTACATCATTAAAATAGTGCAGATTAACTTCTTTCAGATTCATATTCGCAAAGCTTGTCACATCATTTTCGTAAATATAACAAGCCGTTTCATCGCACGCAATACAGCTTACACCGACAGCATTTCCGTTAATGTCGTACCGAGTGTAATAATGCACGCCCATAAGCGGTTTTTCCTCAACCGTAGAGCCGTAAACCACAAACGTATTCATGGGGGACAGTAAAACGCTTTTCGGTTTTGATTTTTCATCAACATACAGCATTTCGTACGCTCTGCCATATATACCCATATCGCGTTCAAGTCCGCTGTCAACATGGGCAATATCCTGTTCAAGATAGCTGTTTTTTATAGCCTCTATGTTATATCCGTCACTGCACGCATATGTAATCGGATTGCCGATCAAAAAGCTCTTCGCCATATCGACAATATATTTGGCATGGTTGCATACAACTCTGTTATTTACTGTCCCCGAGCTGTTTTTACTTCTGTATTTTATTGCATGGTTTCCCAAATAGTAGTCCTTTAGTTTTGAATACCGTTCGGCAGTCTGCATATGACGGACAATAAGCTTGTAAACTATATCCTCATTTATACCGCCTTCCAAACAGCTTTCATCAATAATCATATAATTCCTCCGTTCCGCCGTTATGTAACGGCATTAATTCAGTGTCCCCTTTTTTATATCAGCTTTTTTCTTTCTATAATGCGTGCCTGCCTGTTTAAGCTTTCAAGCGCATATCTGACAGCGTCGATTGTGTGATTATCTTTATCGGGAAATTCCGAACGAAATCCTCCGTAAATATTACATTCAAGCTCGTACCCCGAAAATTCTCTTGCCGCATTGGGACACGAAACAGGGTCAATCACAATTTCATCAAGGCTCTGCAAAAACTTAATTCCGTAATTTATGCTGTCAGGACCTTTTTTTGCTCCGACCGCTCTCAGTCCCAATTCACGCAGACGGCGAATGCTTTTCGGCTCGGCGCTGTCGCAGGTTATAAGTCCGCCGTAGCCCTTTGCGATAATTTTCTCCGCCGCCGCCTCATTCGATATTCCGACCTCAAAAATCTCATCAATTATATACAGCCGCCGTTTATTTACCGAACACACAATATACACAAACGGGTCTGCCGCATAGCCGAAATCTATTCCCGTCCGAATCATACCGAGCGCCCTGCGCTCCTGTTCGGATATTTCCCGAACCGTAAGATTGTCGAACACCTCGCCGCCCGTTCCGACCGCCTCGCCGAGGTATTCATGACGGTAAATTCTCTCTCTGTGCTTTTTCATATGCTCCGCCTCGATTATAAATTGCCTGCCGAGCCACTCCTGCGGTACATCAAGATATGAACTGCTGTGAACAAGTCTGTCTGCTGCGCTCTGCTGTACTTCAAGATTTATCCAGTTTTTTACGCTTATGGGAGGATTGTACGAATAAAATACAGTATATTCCGTACCGCCGCGCAGCAGCGACTGATTTATATTGCGGATTTCCGCCATGCCTGAAAACTGGTCTGCCTCTTCAAACCACACATAGCCTATATATCCGTGCGAAACCTTGATTGACTTGATTTTTTTGGGGTCGTCCGCACCTCTGAAAATAATGCGCTGACCCGTAGGCGAATATATCAGCTCAAGCGGACTTAATTTTTCTTCCCATTCGGCGTCCGCACCGAGCTTTTCAATCGCCCATTTAAGCTGTGAAAACACGCTGTCCTTCAGATACGCCGCAACCTTTCTGAGCGCCACGCAGTTCATATCGGGATTTCGCATCATTCCGAGAATAATTTCTATACTCACAAATGATGATTTTGACGAGCCTCGCCCGCCCTTTAAAAAGTAATGCGTATGTCCGCCGTTTCTTATATCCTCATGCACGCTGTGAAATGCGGGTGCAATATGTTCCGAAAGTATTATTTTATCTTCCGCCGATGTCATCGACAATAACAACCCGTCCTTCATTTTCGCCGCCGGAATTTACAAAGTGATATTTCATCAGAAACTCCGCCGCATTTTTTCTGTCGCTGAAGTTTCTTTCCTCATCGCATACAATATCCGAAAACAGTTCCATAATTTCATCTTTGCTTACTATACTATCAACCCCTTTAAATTTCCATCACTTTCGTCACACACATCTCGCACCCTACGCATACTTCATCGTCGTTCATATAAAAATATCCCGGATACAGTGCACCGCACACAGGACACTCGTTTACATCTTCATCATAAATATCTCCGCCGTAATAATCGTCGCCCATTCTTGCCTTTTCCATAGCGATTATCGCTTTAGGGTCATTATTTGCATACATAGTTTTGCTTCACTCCTTTATTATCTTTATAAGATACTTTATTCTCAAAAAAATATTGCCGTTTTTTAACTGACACCCATATTATACCACACATATGTTCGTTTGTCAATACAAAAAGTATATTTTTAAGATATTTTGTTCAAAATTTATTGACTTTTTTTATTGTTTATGATATTATTAAGATATATTTAACAAGATTTAATTGTGAAAGGATTTGATTTTATGACCCCCGGCGAAAGAATAAAAGCGCTGAGAAAGGAACTGAATCTCACGCAGGAGGATATAGGCAATGCACTCGGAATACAAAAGGCGGCTGTTCAGAAATACGAAAAAGGGACAGTAAAAAACATAAAACGGGAAAATCTGATAAAGCTCGCAAAGCTTCTTAATACCACCCCCGAATATATTCTCGGCTGGGAGGGGCTGCCCGATAATCTTGCAAAAAGCATGACTGTGGTATCGTCCGACGAGCTTGTTACTATTCCGATTCTTGCAAAAGTCTCGGCAGGCTTGGGCTGTCTTGCCGACAGTATAAATAACGACGTTATCGGTTATGAATCAGTGCGCAAGACGTCGCTTACAAAGGGTGAGCAGTATGTTTATTTCAAGGTAACGGGCGACAGTATGTATCCTATGTTTATGGAGGGCGATTTGGTTCTTGTGCGCAATCAGAGTTCGGTTGACAGCGGCAGCTTTGCCGTTGTTACGATAGATAATGAGGACGGAGTTATAAAGAAAATAGTCTACGGCAGTGATTTTATTGAATTACATTCGATAAATCCCATGTACCCCGTCCGCCGTTTCGAGGGCAGAGATGTTCTGAGGGTTCGTGTGTTTGGGCTTGTCAAGGAAATAAAGAGGAAATTTTCCTGACAGCTGCCGAAAATTAATAAGACTCGGTAACATACCGGGTCTTATTTTTTTACGCAAAACTCCGTTATTGATGTATAATTATATAGGCATACTTTTCAACGGAGGTGGTTGAAGATAGTATACGGATATGCGAGGGTATCGACAATAAATCAAAAGGAGGACAGACAGCTTGATGAGCTTATAAATTACGGTATAGCCAAAGAATATATTTACACGGACAAGCAGAGCGGAAAGGATTTCAAGCGTCCGCAGTATGTGAAAATGTATAAAAAGCTTAAAAAAGATGATTTGCTTGTGATAAAAAGCATTGACAGACTGGGAAGAAGCTATAGCGAAATTCAGCATGAATGGCGGAAAATAACCAAGACGAAAAAAGCGGATATTATCGTTTTGGATATGCCGCTGCTTGATACGACAAAATCAAAGGATTTACTGGGTACGTTTATAGCAGACCTTGTGTTGCAGTTGTTGTCATTTGTTGCGGAGAATGAAAGAATCAATATTCTGCAAAGACAGGCGGAGGGCATTGAGGCGGCAAAAAGACGGGGAGTAAGCTTCGGCAGACCGAAAAAAACTATAACAGAAGAATATGCCAAAAATTATATGAAGTGGAGGGACAAAAAAATAACAGCACGGGAGGCTGCCGAACACTGCAATATGCCGCTGTGGGCTTTTTATAAGTATGGGAAAAGAATAGAGTGATTTTCTCTGAAAGGTATAGGTTTTGGAGATTCGGAAAACTACCGAAAATCTTATTTATATTATGGCACACTTTTCATATTTTGTCAATATGTTTTACATAATTTTAGTAATAATTACAATAAAATTCATATTTTGTATTTTTCTCCAAAACCTATAGATTTTAGTGAAAAAGAAAGGAGGGATTTATATGAAAAAACTTCAAAAATTGGCGGCGGTATTAACAGCAGCGGTATTAACTATGTCCATGCCGGTAACATCGTTGGCTATGACAACAAAAGAATTTGATGAGGGTATGCGTAAAGGTATAGACTATTTCAACAAGGGTCTGTATTATGAGGCAAAAGATGAATTTCAGCGGTTCTGCGACGCAAATTGGGGAGGCATGAACGCAGGACAGCAGAAATATGCGCTTGATTATCTCGGCAGTACAAATAACAGAATACAAAAATGGGAGGAAAAAGTTAAACAGCAGCGATATGATAAATATTTGGGCGAATGGTATGTGTATGGGAATTCTGAGTATCCTGACTATATGATAACACTTAACCATATAGGGTATGACTATGTTGATATAGAATATACAAGATTGAGGGGTAAAGGTGTTGAGAGTGAAGTCGGATATGCAGAGTTGATTGATGACGATACAATTGTATTCTCATACAGAACCAGATTTTTCTCCCCTTGGAGTGATTGGTATGATATAACACTTACCTTGTTAGATGACGAAACCATACTTGTCGATGAATGTTATGGATAAACATAATATTACTCAAAAAAATAAATGTATAATTAACAAAAAAAGAAAAGAGGTATTTGAAAATGACTAAAATTAATAAGAGAAATGTTGGCGTATGTGTATTATTATCAATTATAACGTTAGGAATATATGGAATTTATTGGCTGTATCTTCTTGTGAAAAACACTCGATTGGTACAAAATAGTACGAAAAGCTGCGCAGGAGAAATGCTGTGTTTATTGTTTGTTCCATTCTATTCATTGTATTGGTGGCATACAAGAGGAAACCAATTAAAACAGGATTTTTGCAGATATAATTATACTGCGAAAGGAAGCGGAACTAAATATTTAATTCTTTGGATATTTGGATTAGGTATAGTAGCTATGGCAATTATGCAAAAGGACTTTAATTCCTTGAATTAAGAAAACCAACTAAAACTGTTAAATTATTAATTGGAAAATAGGAGAGCTGATGATGAACAATAATATTCAAGATATAAAAGACAGAATCGTTTTCAGATATTCCATTTCTCTGGGAACGCTGTGGGTTGTTACTTCTATTTGGTTACATCCCGAATCAATAGACTCTATTTTTTCACAAGATTGTATGTATGCTTTAACAACGATATTAATGCTTATAGGTCTGCCATCAGGGTTGATAAGCTTATTTGTAAAAAGATATAATGACATATATGTCCAATGTAAGATGAATGTTCGCAAAGCGTCAATCAGAAAAGGAGTTTTATACGGAACAACTACATATATCCTTTTACTCTTGCTTTTTTATTTTCTTTTAAACATTGATGCTACCGGAATTTATTCTACTGCTGCACTTATTGTTGGATGTGGTTCGGCGTATCAGCACTTAAAAAATAATTTGGAGGGTAAAAGATGATTTGTCCAAATTGCGAAAGTGAAAATTGTAGTTTTATATCACACACCCATACAAGAAGTGGCAGCTTTATAGATGGTTGTTGTGGATTTATATTCTTGGGACCTATAGGTATTCTTTGCGGTTTATGCGGCAAAGATACTACTACAAAAGAGTTCTGGTGCTGTAATAATTGCGGCTGCAAATTCCAACAGGGATTGGAAAGAAGACAATAAAATGATAATCAAAACAAAAAAAATTAATAAATTACATTTGTGGGAATTGGGAATGAAATTCGGAAACTTATGCGGATGCCATCAAAAACCGGAAAGAAGTTTTTTTGTGAAAGGATATCAATTTCCGGTGTGCGCAAGATGTTTCGGAGTATGGGTTGGATATATTGTTGGATTGTTGCTCTTTAATATTTATACAGTATCAATTTTTGTTTGTATTATATCAATAATAATTATGTTTATTGATTGGTTTTTACAATATAAAAAAATAATTATATCTAATAATATCCGCAGGTTTATAACAGGAACAACATGTGGGTACGGTTTAATAAATCTAACAATAAAAATTTTGAACAAAATAAACTCGTAAAAATAACTAATGTAGATTTACAATTACACAGTCCGTTAAGGTCTAAGAGCAAATATGTGATAAACAGATTTGTTTCGAGCCTTAATGGGCTGTTTTTTTGTATTCTTTGTTTATCACAGATTTGTGATGACCTTAGCGGACTGTCCCATTAGGCTATACTCTAACGGGAGATTTAAAATATGTCCCAATAGGGTCGGTTTTTGAATTTTGAAGTGTCCCATAATAAATGACAACCCTATCGGGAGAAAGGAATGATAATTGTGAAAATAGGATATATTCGTATAAGCACGGCGGAACAAAATACAGCAAGGCAGGAAGTGCTTATGAAAGAATTAAACGTCGGAATGATTTTTATAGACAAAATGAGCGGTAAAAATACAAAGCGTCCCGAATTACAAAAGATGATGAAATACGTACGTGAGGGAGACACGGTTATTGTGGAATCAATAAGCCGTTTTGCACGTAATACACGTGACTTGCTTGATTTGGTGGAACAGCTCACAAAGAGGAATGTTGAATTTATATCAAAAAAAGAAGCGATTGACACATCTACACCCACGGGCAAATTTATGCTTACGGTATTCGGAGCGGTGGCAGAGCTTGAACGTGAATACATTTTACAAAGACAGCGTGAGGGTATAGCCGCTGCAAAGGGAAAAGGCGTATATAAAGGGAGAAAGCCGATTGAAAGAAAGGAACTTCCGGCGGTGCTGTCATTATGGCAAAACGGTAAGATTACCGCCGCCGAGGCAATGAAACGTCTTGATATGAAATCAAGCACATTTTACAGAAAGGCAAATAAATATTTGTGTAAAAACGGATAATGACAAGGTTTTTGACAAGGCTGACAAAAATTATCATAGTTTGTCAGCTTGTCATGCTTGTCAGAACCCATAATAGAACTGATTACAAACTTTTTTAGAGCTATATGTATGAATAATATAATTAAAATATTAATAAAAAAGATTTAGAAATACAAATTAATTATATTTCCAAATTATTGGCGGCAATTCACATATAAACAGTGAGAACAGATAATGACAAGCTTTTGACAAGACTGACAAAAATCATCGGAATTTGTCAGCTTGTCAGATTCCGTAAAAAAACATTAAAACATAGGATTATTTTTGCAAAAATAAGCCTTTTAGAGTATATTACAATAAATGTAAAATAATTAAACTAAATCGCTTCGTCAAAATATACAATTTAGTTATCTTCCAGTAATAACTTCAAAAATGCCTCTGCAATTTTCTGTTTTTTATCATCTGCGTTCATCAGTTTACCGATTAAAGTAAATAACGATGTTCTTAAAAGATATAAAGACTGATATTGTTTTACAAATATACGGAACTCGGGTAAAAATTGGCTCATAGGTTCTATTAAAGCTACCGGCTTTTTGTTTTTATCAAGTTCAATTTCCCCATATTCGTCAATAGATAATACCTTATCGTAATCATCAGTATATCCCAAAAGATAATGTACGGTTACGTTGTAAAAAAGAGCGATTTGTATTAGACGTCTCAAATCAGGAAGAGATTTTAATTTCTTGCCATTCTCATATTTTGATACAGCATATGTGGAGATTCCCAATACCTCAGCCAAATCCTTTTGACGGCCTGTCCATTTTATGTTATATAGGGGATCCGTTTCTGTACTACGCCTCTTGCGTATTTCTTTTAAGCGTTTTCCGAACGTACGAATCATTTCCTCGGATTTTGCATTGTAATTGTTCGGAAGTCTGTAATAGTTCTCGATGTACTCCCTTTCTAATTCCGGTAATTCCGTCTTTTTTGAATTCATAAATAACCCCTCCGTTAAACTAAATTTACTTATATAGTTTATTGTAATTAAGTGTGTGTGATTTGTCAATAGACTTTTAAAAATTTTTTTGATATAATGCAAACAAAATTAAATCAAAAGGAGTAATGAAAATGAGTCTTAGTGCAAAAATAGTATATCCGTATCAAACGGACTATACGCCGAATTTTTATCATACGATTCGTATGAACTGTAATTATGTTGTTGACGGTTTGAAAGAAAAGGTTGATTCTTGGGACAGCCGAAACCCGATACTCATAGACGCCCCTACGGGAAGCGGTAAAAATACCTTTATAAGAGAAGTATGTATTCCACGTGCTTTGCAGTCGGGAAAGAATATACTAATAGTAAGTAACAGAATAGCGTTGTCAACACAGCAAAAAAAGATGATTATGAAAGACATTGACAGTCCTCTGATTGAAACATTAACCGAAAAAGGTATTCAGAAACAAGAGGATTTCGGTAATGTCAGGATTGTTACTTATCATAGGTTAAAAGCATTTGCCGATGCCGGAGAGAATGAAAAATGGATTTCAAGACTGAAATATGTAATTATGGATGAAGTTCATTTCTTCACTTCCGATTGCTTGTTCAATGAATTTTGCGGCGGTATCTTAAATATGATTCCGCGTAAATTTTGGCAGGCTGTAAGAATATACATGACGGCAACAAGCAGTGAAGTGCTGTATCCGCTGAAAGAGGCTGAAAAGGAGAAATATCATCAGCTTGATTTGAAGTTTGGTGCATATTATGAACCAAGGCGAATTATACGATACTTTTTCCCGAGGAATTTTGAAAATTACAAAGTTAATTTTGTAAAGGATTCCGATAAGCTTTTTGAGCAAATAAGTAATACGGTTAATGAAAAATGGCTTGTATTTGTAAACAGTAAAAAAACGGGAAAAGAATTGGAAGAAAAGCTCGGAAACAAAGCTGACTATATAGATGCCGATAATAAAAATACCGAAGCATGGAAAGCCGTTGTAAACAATGAGAAGTTTGATAAACAAGTTTTGATTACTACGTCTGTTTTGGACTGCGGTGTAAATATTTCAGACCCTCAATTAAAAAATATTGCCGTCATGACAGACAATGAAGTAAGCTTTCTTCAGATGATTGGAAGAAAACGCACACAGGATAAAGAGAAGATAAATATATGGGTAGTGGATATAGATAAAAACACCGCAGAAAAACGGTATGCGAAATACAAAGAATTATCGGATTGGTGCTATAAGTTTGACTGCTGTAAAAATACGGGATGTTTGAATGAGTTTTTATCAAAGATATGGTCAGCAGAGGATTTAAGACTGCGAAAGCTGTTCGGAGTCAAAAACGGGACTGTATTTAAGAATGAGTTTGCAGACCTGACTATAACAAGACGTGAGGAGTTTTACAGAAAAATATGCGACGGTGAAACTACATTCAGACAGGAGGTTTGCAGGTGGCTGCATAAAGAAGATGTCTTGATGAACAAATACGAAAAGCTGTTCAAATTCTGTGATGACTGCTCGGATAAAGAACTTGAAGATGAGGAATGTGTCACCTTGCGTAAGCTTATATTGGAGGCGTGCGAGGAAAAAAGCATCAAAGAAGCACAGCCGAAGAGAATGGATTCATTGGGAATACAGGCTTTAAATAACCGTTTGGAATTACTTGAAATTGCATATAAAATTCAGCCGGTCAATAACAAATGGATTATAACAATACGGAGGTAAATCGGTAATGGAGAATAAAAAGAAACAGTTAAAATTAAGCAGTTTTTGCGAGGAATATGATTTTCCCCGCACCACTGTATTGGAGATTATATACAGAGATAAGCTGCCTGCATATAAGATAGGCGGAAGGTGGTATATAGATATGGTGAAATTCGGTAAATGGAGGGAGTTATACAGTGTTTGATTTCTTGACAATAAAAGTAAACGATGATATAATAAAGACAGATATTGTTGTTTGCTGTAAAGAGAGGAAGGATAAATAATGCCTAAAATACCATATAGCAAACGACCCGACGGGAGATATTACAAACAAATCGTAATAGGGTTTGACAGCAAAGGGAAAAGAAAAGTCAAAACCTTATATGACAGAGATTGGAGAAAGTTAGATAAAAAAGTCAAGGAGTTTTATCTGAATGCGGAGCACGGTGTATTCATCAATGAAGATATAACACTGGGTGAATGTGCGGAATTATGGCTGAAAACAAAAAATAATATAAGAGCGTCTACGCTGAAAATTTACAAAGGCGCTATAAAATATCTTCAGCCTATAGAGCATATGCTTATGAAGAATGTTAAGCTGCTGCATATACAAAGCATCTATAATGATATGTGCGGCAATAATATTCAGGACAGCGTGCACATATTAAACGGAGTGTTGAAAAATATATATGATTATGCAATCAATAATAACTTTGTCACAGTCAATTTAGCGAAAAAAACAATTTTGCCCAAACGAAACTGCAAAAAACGCAGAGGTTTAACAGACAAAGAAAAACAAGCGGTTTTTGATAACTTTGATAAGTTTTCGGGATTTGAACAAGGCTTGCTGATGCTGCTGTATTATACGGGAATGAGAAGAAATGAAATTCTTGCATTGCAGAAAAAGGATATAGACTTGAAAAAGAAGATAATTCATGTTTGTAAGACTTTAGTCAGCGGAAAGAATTATAAGACGGTTGTTCAAAATCAAACAAAGACACCGGCAGGAATGAGGATAATTCCGATAACAACACAATTGGAAGATTTTCTAAAAGATTATCTGAAACCGCTGAAAGATGAAGACTTCCTGTTTTTATCAAAGAAAGGAAAATTGGTTCGGTCAAGTCTGTTTGCTTATAGATGGAAGAAAATATTATCAAAGATAAATAAATGCTTGCCGCCGAATGAACCGACAAACATAACGCCGCACTATTTCAGACATAATTTTACGACTGACTTAATTTATGCGGGAGTGCCTCTGAAAACGGTACAGACAATTATGGGGCATGAAAACATACAGACTACAATGGATATATACACCGATGTAAGATATGATAATGATGAAGTAATTGAAAAGCTGGACAATTACTTGAAATAAGCTATTGTATGTCAAAAGTATGTCAAATGCGGAATTGTACTGAGTGTATATCCCCCAAACCGCACTGGCAAGCCGATATTTTATGCGGAAAAACATTTGACAACTTGCCGAAAATATAGTATACTTATTATATGTATATATAAAGGAGTAATCAGTTTTGAGAAAAGTTTTGTGGATACTGATGACAATTGTTCTTTTTATGGCGGTCACCGACACAATAACAGCACATAAAACCAATATTGGACGCTCTCAGCTTACAAACGAGACTGAAACACCGATGCCGCAGCCCGATAATTTTTCCGTAAAAATAAGCAGTGACCCTATTTTCAGCGATAATCAGCCCGACAGGTTCGTTGCGCACCGCGGCTTTTCCGACCATGCGCCCGAAAATACCAATCCCGCTTTTGAGCTTGCCGGAAAAAGCGGTTTCTGGGGTATTGAAACGGACGTTATCGAAACAATGGACGGTGTGTTTATGTGTATGCACGATGACGAGCTTGACCGTACCACTACGGGAACGGGCTTTGTATGGGACTATACGTATTCGGAGCTTATAAATTTGGATATAGACTACGGAAACGATATTGACCAATATCCGCACTTGAAAATTCCCACGCTTGTGGAATTTTTAAACACCTGCGTCATATATGACTGCGTTCCCGTCATAGAAATAAAACATATAACCGACCACGAATCACTTTTAAAGGTAATTGAAGAAAGCGGTCTCAAGAACAGATGTATAATCAGCGGCGGAATAGAGGACCTTGAAAAGGTACGTGCGCTTAACACAACAATTCCGCTTATGGTAATAGGCTATTCAAACAAGCCGTACACGTTTTATACGGATTTAATTAAGCGTGTGCCTGAAAATTCGGGTATTCTTTACGACCGAAATTCCGTAACCAAAGAGGTTGTGGACGAGGTTCATTCAATGGGACTGCTTATCGGAGTATGGACGCTCGATACCGCCGAGGAGGCTGTAAAATACAGAGATTTCGGGGTCGACTTCGTTGTGACGAATCATATTCCCGGGCTGAATCATATGATAAACAGAAACGAATAGGAGGACTGACCGTGCAGGATTTTTTATCACAGATTACAAAATTTCTTCAGCTTCTGAGGCTGAACGACATAGCGGATATAGCGATAGTTGCCGTCATTGTTTATTATCTTATGAAGATTGTCCGCGAAACAAGAGCAATGCACCTTTTAAAGGGACTGGCGGTATTTTTGATAATGTTTATACTGAGCAGTGTTTTAAGACTGACGGCGCTGAATTATATTCTCGGCACGACCCTGCAATTCGGAGTTTTTGCCCTTATTGTAATTTTTCAGCCGGAGCTGCGTAATATACTCGAACATCTTGGACGTGTAAAGGTTGATAAAATTATAAATCTTTCTACGGGCGACGAAGATGCGGCAAAAATCGAAAGAGCCGTTTCGGCTGCGGCGGAGGCTGCGGCGCATATGTCGGCAAGCAGAACGGGGGCGCTGATGGTTTTTGAGCGCCATACAAAGCTCGGCGAATACATTTCAACGGGAACCATGCTTAATGCAACGATTTCATCCCGCCTGCTTGAAAATATATTTGTACCGAATACACCGCTTCACGACGGAGCCGTTATAATCCGAGGCGACAAAATCATAACCGCCGCCTGCCTGCTCCCGCTGACGGCAAACAATAATATATCCAAGGATTTGGGAACACGCCACAGGGCGGCAATAGGGCTTTCGGAAGTAACCGATGCAGCGGTTATAGTCGTAAGCGAGGAAACGGGCAAAATCTCCATTGCACTCAATGGCTCGCTTACCAGAAATCTTACCGAGGAATCACTTAAAAAGGCGCTGACAAAGCTGTTGTCAAAAACAGCCGCCTCATCGGCAAGAGACAAGATAAAGCTGAGAAAATCAAAGGCTTAAAATTTTGGAAAGGAGCGGACAAATGTTTTTTAAAAATACGGGACAAAAACACAATAAAGAAAAAGACCCGCAGCGTTTTCAAACAATGCTGCTGTCCGTAATATTTGCGATTGCAATATGGCTTATGGTGGTATATCTCAATGACCCGAGCATAAAAATCACACTCAGCAATGTTGACGTTCGGTTTACGGGCGAGGCGGAGCTGCGTGAAAGAGGGTTCGTTATTACAGACCGCAGTGAAATTCCGTCACTGTCCGTTTCCGTCAGCGGAAAACGCAGTGATTTGATGGATTATATGAATAATATATATGTCAGCGTAAACGTTGATGAAATAAACGCCCCCGGCGAATATGAGCTTAAAACCTCCGTCGAGATACCGACTTCAAAAATAACGCTTGAAAAGGGCGTAACGTCGAAAATCAAGCTTGATGCAGAACCGCTTGTCACAAAGAAAATTCAGATAACCGCAAAACAGACGGGAGTTAATAAAAATTTCCTTATTCAGTCGGCGGTTGAGGAATCGGAAATTGAGATTTCGGGAGCGCAGAACGAAATAGAAAAAATATCGTACGGTGCGGCAACCGTTGACGTTTCGACAATACATACCGTTTCGGAGGGTGTATATCCGTATGCGTTTTATGATTATAACAATTCGCAAATCGGCACAAAAACGTCCGTGGAATCGCAGACAGCGGTCGTGCATATAACAAACACGCCTTATGTCAAAAAAACGCTTGCCGTAGTACCAGTATTAAGTGATGAGCTTGCGGCAAACTATATGATAGACCGTTCAAGAACAGTTATGTCGCCGACAAGCATAGATGTCGGGGTAAATTCGGAATTTACCGAAAACAGGGTATATGCGGAGATAGACAAGCTTGCGACCGCAGAGGATACTTATTATATAAAGAGTGAGCCGGGCTTATATATTCCTCCGTCAAAAAATTCGGTGGAGATTACGCCCGTTATCCTGCATAAGCAGACAAAAACCCTGCGTGTGCCGATAACTGCTGTAAATATGCCCGAGGGTGCGGCGGCGGATTTCGTTCAGGAAATTGACGTTAATGTTGTGTGCGCCGACTCAACCGAGGCGGCAGACGTACGTGCGGAAATTGATTTGACCGGCTTAACCCCGGGAACGTACAAGCTGCCTGTAAAGGTAAGCGGTTCTCACGTTGAATCCGCAAGCGAACCTGAAATTGACGTAACAGTTAAATAACTAACCTATTTGGGACTGATTGCATTTAGATGCAGAACACACGAAATTAAGTAAAATATATTTTATCTTGCCCGATGGCGTACATTGGTACATCGAGGGTTAATTTCGGATGTGGTTCAAAGACCTTTGAACGTTCTGCGCTGAATGCGGCAGTCCTATTTTATTTCCCGTTCGTTTTTTGAAAATACACAGCCGCAGTAATTCTGACGGTAAATCCCGAACTGCGCCGAAAGCTCGCACGAGCGCTTGTAGCCGTTCTTTTTTTTGAAATCCGAAAATAAATATTTTATTCCGTATTTTTCCGCAATATCTGCACCCAGCTCATTTAAAACCTGTGAATTTTTATGCGGACTTATCGACAGTGTTGTCGTGAAATATTCAAAACCGTCCTCTGCCGCTCTTTTTGCCGTTTCCTTAAAACGCAGCTTAAAGCACTCATAACACCTCTGTGAACCCTCGCCGAGCTTTTCCAGTCCCTTTACCGCCTCATAAAAGCGGTCGTCATCGTATTTACCATCGATAAAGCCGACCGAGCTATCGGGAAACATCGTTTCGATAAGCCGTTTCTGTTCGTTTACCCTCATAAAAAATTCGTCCTTCGGGTAGATGTTTGGATTGTAATAAAATACGGTTATATCGAAAAAACGGCTCAGATATTCCAAAACGTATGTCGAGCAGGGCGCACAGCAGCTATGCAGCAGCAGTTTTGCACGTCTGCCGTTTAAATTTGAAATTTCGCTGTCAAGTATAAGCTGATAATTTTTCTTCATTTTAATCTCCGATTTTGGTAACATGAAAAAGAAGCCCGAAGGTCGCCTGAAATCAATCCGCCGATGTATTGTTATACTTCAAGGATTGATTTCGGGATGAAATTCGCCGCTTATTTTTTATGTTAATTTTGACCTTTGTATTCTGTATGTTATCCTTTCCGAAACCGATTCGGGACATATTTTCGATAATATTCTCATAAGCTTAATCGTAAACGACGGAACTATTACCGTCTTTTTCGCAAAAAGCTTTTTCAGACTGTATTCGGCGGCATATTTTGCCGTAATCGGACCGACCGCAAAATTCACACCCGCAACGGCATTAAATTCCGTATCGACAGGACCGGGGCATAAAACGCTTATTACCGTTTTGGATTTTGACTTTTTCAATTCATACGCAATCGCCCTTGTAAGTCTGAACACATACGCCTTTGACGCATAATATGACGAAAACAGCGGCCCCGGTGCAAATGCCGCACTTGACGCAACATTCAGAATATAGCCGCCGTCACGCTTTGTCATTTCTTTAAGATACAGCTTTGTCAGAATGTGAACGGATTTCACATTCACGTTTATCATCTCGATTTCACGCTCCAAATCCGTTTCTGAAAATTCGCCGAACACTCCGAACCCTGCATTATTTATAAGAACATCAATATCGGGATATGCCGCAAACAAGCCCTTGCACTCATCTTCATCGGCAAGATTGCACACGTATGTCTCAACATTAACGCCCGTTATTTCCGATTTAAGCTTTTCAAGCCTGTCCCTGCGCCGTGCCGTAATAACAAGGTCATAACCCATTTTTGCAAGGGCAAGCGCATATTCTCTGCCGATTCCCGAGCTTGCGCCCGTAACCAATGCTTTCATTAAATACCTCTTTCCCAGCCGTCTATCGTGCTATCCTGAATCGCCCTGAACAGTCTCTTGCGTATGCCCGGGTACTGCTCCTTCTCAAGACGCTTTATAAATTCTTTCATTTCCTGACGCTTTGTTGAACCGTCAACGGGGCATTTGCTTTTCGTAATCTTAATATCCGCATTGCGAACAGCACCTCTTATATCGCGCTCACGCACATAAATCATCGGGCGAATCTGATACATATCGGTTCTGTCAAGATATGTAACGGGCGAAAAGCAATGTATGCGCCCCTCATACATAAGGCTTAAAAAGAATGTTTCCAGGACATCATCGTTGTGATGTCCGAGAGCCACCTTATGACAGCCATGCTCCAGCGCAAAATCATTCAGAGCGCCGCGGCGCATTTTTGCACATAGCGAGCAAGGATTTGATTCATGGCGTATATCGAAAATAACCTCCCATATATTGGTTTTTTTGACATAGTATTCAACACCAAGCTTTTCGCAAAGCTTTTCTATTTCCGAAAAATCGGATTCATAGCCCATATCGAGAGTCAGTCCGACAACCGTAAATTTTTTCGGATAATATCTTGACAGCTCCGCCAGTACACTCAGCAAAACAAGGCTGTCCTTGCCGCCCGATACTCCCACGGCAATTCTGTCCCCGTCATTTATCATGCTGTAATCTTCAATTGCCTTTCTTGTAAGGCTGACAACCTTTTTCATGATTATAACCCCTTTCGGACGAGGTCGGATAATTTTACATCACCCGTATACAATGCACGTCCTACTATAACGCCCTCAACGCCCGTATTCTCCAAGGATTTTATATGCTCCGCCGAGCCTATCCCGCCCGATGCGATAATATCCGCATCAACAGCAGCAGCCATTTCAGCCATAGCCTTTACGTTCGGACCTTTCAGTGTTCCGTCGGTTGCAATATCTGTATACACAATAGTGCGCACGCCCAAATCCGTCATTTTACGGGCAAAGTCAACCGCCTTAAATTCGCTGCATTTTTCCCAGCCCTCAACGGCAACATAGCCGTCCTTTGCGTCAATTCCTATCACGATTTTATCGCCGTATTTTTCGACCGCCTCTTTTATAAATTCGGGATTAGATACCGCTTTCGTTCCTATAATCACACGGTTTATACCGCATTCAAGCTTTGCCTGAATATCCTCCATGGTGCGTATACCGCCTCCCGTCTGAACAGGCACGGAAACCGAACGGCATATTTCTTTGATTATTGCGGCGTTTACGCCATGACCCTTCAATGCGCCGTCAAGGTCGACAACATGGATAAATTCGCCGCCCTCGGATTCCCACCGCTTTGCGATTTCGACGGGATTGTCTCCGTATACGGTTACGTCCGAAAACCGTCCCTGAAGCAGTCTCACGCATTTTCCGTCTTTAATATCTATTGCAGGGTAAATCCTCATATAATATGCTCATTCCTCTCCTTGAATTTTTCAACTATGTTCATTATTCTGTCCTTTTCCATTTTCATGCTGACTTTATTTACAACAAATCTTGCGCTCAGCGGATATACGTCGTCCAATACGCAAAGACCGTTTTCATGCAGTGTTTTTCCCGTTTCGACAATATCAACGATTACGTCCGACAGCCCGACAAGCGGAGCAAGCTCCACAGAACCGTTAAGCTTAATCATTTCAACCGTCATGCTTTTAACCTCGTTGAAAAACTTTGAGGCAATGTGCGTGTATTTTGAGGCAACACGCAGATTTGTCATTTTATCGTATTTGCCTTTGAGCGATTCGGGACCGCAGACCGCCATTTTGCATTTACCGAAACCCATATCAACCATTTCGTAAAGGTTTCTGCTTTCCTCCAGAAGTGTGTCCTTGCCGACGATTCCTATATCGGCGGCGCCGTGCTCAACGTAGGTCGGCACGTCCGACGCTTTTACAAGAATAAATTTCATTTTTTGTTCTTCGTTCGTAAAAATCAGCTTTCTCGATTTTTCTTTCATCTCCGAGCAGTCCATGCCTATCTCGGAAAATATATTCATAGCAAGCTCCGCAAGACGTCCCTTTGCAAGAGCAACCGTTAAATAATCCATTTTAGTGTCCCTCCGTTTCGCCGCCGACAACGGCATAAATTTAACATGAAAAAGAAGCAAGTCAGATTGCGGCTTGAAAACACGCTGATGTATATTGATACATCAAGTGTTTGAAAGCTGTGAGATGCGCCGCTTATTTTTTATGTTAGTGTCCCCCGCAGCCACAGCCGCAGTCGTGGTCATGATGATGCTCGTGTCCGCAGTCACAGTCATGGTCGTGATGATGCTCATGTCCGCAGCCGCAGTCATCGTCCTCCGCATAATACCCCAAAAACTCATTTACCGTGGTTTCCGTAATTTCGTTCTTTGCGAAATCCTTTATCATCAGTCTGCCGTCCGCAAACACTCTGAGCATACAGCTGTTATCCGTTTCCAATGCGTATTTTTCTGCGTCCGTATAATCTCCGCCGCCGATATAATATTCAACCAGACACCCGTTTACACGCAGATTATACGCCAAATCATAGCCCAAGCCCTCGGCATTGCGCTCTGCAAAAATAAGCGACGAGCTTATACCCGCACCGCCCTCATCGGGCAGAACCGAAAGAACTCTGTTTATACCTATCGCAACACCGACCGCACCGGCAGGCTTGCCGAATCTCGCCGTCAGGTTGTCATAGCGTCCGCCTCCGCATATCGGGAAGCCCAATCCTCGGGCATAACCCTTGAAAATCAGTCCCGTATAATAATCAATGCTTTGCAGCATACCCAAATCAATCGAAATATATTTTTCAAATCCGTAAAGGCATAATAATTCGTAAATCCTTTTCAGATTATCAAGCGCAAGCTTTGACGTTTCGTTCAGTCCTTCAACATACGCCTTTTCAAGAACGCTCATATCGCCGAACATATACGGCAGCTCAACCATAAGCGATTTTATACTGTCGTCCATATCAATCGAATCAACAATTGTTTTTATTCTGACGCTGTCCTTTGAATCAATGCGCTCACGCAGTGATTCGGTCATCTGCGCATCAAGTCCCGCCTGCTCAACAAGCCCGTTAAAGAATGCGACCTGACCCAATTCTATCGTAAAATCCTCTATTCCTGCGGCAAGCAGCGCCTCCATAGCTGCGGCAATAACCTCTGCGTCCGCCGCAGGCGCATATGAGCCTATAAGCTCAATACCGCACTGAGTGAATTCACGCTGTTTTGCGCCCTCGGTCTGTTCTATTCTGAACACATTTCCCGAATATAAATATCTTTGCGGCATATGCGAATCCGATAATTTTGTTGACGCCATTCTTGCGATTGACGTTGTAAAGTCGGGGCGCAGTGCAAGTATACGTCCCTGCTCGTCAAAGAATTTATATAAAGTCTCCTGTGAAATTTCGCCGCCCGAGCTTTCGTAGCAGTCATAAAATTCAAAAGACGGAACCTCAACCTCCTTATAGCCGATTGATGAAAACACCGACCACATCGTTGATTCAAGCTCTTTTTTTCTTGTACATTCCTCCGGTAAAATATCCGTTACGCCCATAGGCGTATGAAGTTTCCAATCTGACATATTAACCTCCGGTTTACTTTAATGATTTACTATACTAAAGTATTATATACTTATTTTTCATTTTTGTCAAGTATTTTTTCCCAATGACAGTCACTGTTATAGGGAAAAAATCAAAAATGAACCCGTTACGGCATCGGGCTCATTTATAAGGCTCTCAACAAAAGCCCGCAGTGCCAAGACTGACAATATACAGCCCTGACGTTATTCATACGCATTACTTTAACTTATTATAATCCTCGTCCGATACAGGCTCGCACCATTCGATTTTTCCGTCCTCTGCCGGAACCTCTATTGCAAGATGCTGAAACCATTCATTCTTCGCCGCACCGTGCCAATGCTTTACGCCTGCCGGAATATTCACAACATCACCCGGGTTCAGCTCCTGTGCTTCCTTGCCCCATTCCTGATAATAACCTCGGCCTGCCGTTACAATCAAAATCTGACCTCCGCCGCTTTTTGCATGATGTATATGCCAGTTATTGCGGCAGGCAGGCTCGAAAGTTACATTGCCTATTACAACCTGTTCCAATGACAGCATATTAAGATAACTGCGCCCCGCAAAATATTTTGCAAATGCGTCATTCTCTTTTCCTTTTTTAAATACGCTTAATTCTTCCATGTCAAACCTCTGAATCCCTGTTTGCCTATAATTCTTATTCTATATTATACCACATATAAATATTATAGTCAATAAATAATACTTGATATTTGTATGTCAGTTATGGTATAATATAATAAATAAACATGAAACGGAGATTTTTATATATGGATACATTGGTAAGAGGAAACAGTGCGGATGGCTCAATAAGAGTGTTCAGCGCCGTAACTACGGAGCTTGTAAACGAGGCGCATAAAATTCACAGCACATATCCCGTTGCGACTGCGGCTTTGGGCAGACTGCTCACGGGTGCGGCACTTATGGGCGCAATGCTCAAAAACGAGGACGATACGGTAACACTTCAAATCAGAGGCGACGGACCTTTGGGAACGCTCGTTGCCGTAACGGACAGCCATTCAAACGTAAGAGGATATGTAGGCAATCCGTTTGTCGAACGTCCGCTTAACGAAAAAGGAAAGCTTGATGTAGGAGGCGGAGTAGGTCAGGGAACGCTTTGCGTTATCCGTGATTTGGGGCTGAAAGAGCCGTACATCGGTCAGGTACCGCTTGTTTCGGGCGAGATTGCCGAGGATTTAACGGCATATTTTGCCGCATCGGAACAAATTCCGACCGCCGTTGCTTTGGGCGTGCTTGTCGATACCGATAATTCGGCAATAGCGGCAGGCGGATTTATAATTCAGATGATGCCCGGCTCAACGGACGAAATGGCGCAGAAACTGGAGGATATAATAAACAAACTGCCGCCCGTTACGACCATGATTCACGAGGGCATGAGCGCCGAGGATATTTTATTCAGGGCAACCGAAGGCTTTGATATGCTTATGGACAATAATGCGGTTCACCCGAAATATGAGTGCAAATGCTCAAAGGAACGCATGGAGCAGGCGCTTATTTCAATAGGAAAAAAAGAGTTGCAGGATATAATAGACGAGCAGGGCAAGGCGGAGCTGTCATGCCACTTCTGCAATAACAAATACGAATTTTCAAAAGAGGAGTTGCAGAACCTGTTAAAGCAGGCAAAATAATAACATGAAGATTAGGGATATACGTCAGATAAGCCTTATAGGCTTATTTATCGGAGTTCTGATAATGGGGCTTTTTGTAACGAATGCGGGAGACGATTTCTTCTACGCCTCATTCTGTACAAAGGGCATAGGTCATTTCTTTCAGGCTCATGCGGAGCATTATATGCACTCAAACGGGCGCTGTATTGTTCATTTGCTTGTGTCGCTGTTTTTGAAAATGCCTCATATTATATGGAAAATATTCAATGCCGCAATGTGGGTAATGCTTGCGTTAAATATATACAGGCTGATAAATATATATGTCACCGATACATCAAAGCTGAGATTTATAATGTTCATGCTGTGCGGCGGATTTCTGACGATACATATTGAAATGGCAAAGGAAAGCACGCTATGGCTTACAGGCTCGTTTAACTATACCTATCCTTTACTGCTGTTTATATGGTACTGGTATATGCTTTTTACAAACGGCGCTCACAGCACAAGAAAAATGTGCATTGTCGGATTTCTTGCGGCGGCGTCAATGGAGCAGGAGTCTGTGCTGACGGTCATACTGACATTGGGATATGTGTGCCATACGGTATTTATCAGAGGGAAGAAATTAAGTCCCGACCTGAAAAAAATTATGCTTGCGGTTCTAATCGGAGCGGTATCGCTGTTTCTCGCCCCGGGCAATATTCACCGCATGGGCGACGAAATAGGCGGTTCGGGCGGAACGCTCGAAAACATAATGAACGGCATTGACTTTATGCTCAATTACTGCATATCGTCAGATTATATGATATGGATAAATCTGATATGTCTGCTGTTCTGCGCATTATATCTGTACCGCAGAAACGAACGGTATGCGCTTTATGCTCTGCCGTTTGCGGCAGTTATATTTTATATAACGAACCATTCGGGCGATTTTGAGTGGCTCGGCGCATTTTATGCGGTAATTTTTGCACTGTCGAGAATATATTATTTTGCGGTGCTGCTGCGAACGGCGTATGTATACTGTCTTGACAAGCGCAATCCGATTATTCTTATGGGCTTATGCTTCGGGATTTTCTCATGTGCGTTTATAGTATTTTCGCCCACGCTCGGACCGAGAGTTATACTTCTGTTTGAAGTTATGATAATTATAACGGCGGTCATGACGGCGGCGGAGATTTTGAAAAAGCAGACATGGACGTATCTGATAATTCATACGGCGGTGCTTGTGCTGTCGGTGTGGAACGTATGCTATATAAGCCATGGCTTTTATATTAACATGAAAGCGTATAATGAAAATGTCCGTCTTATTGAGGAGTGGAAACAAAATCCCGGCGGCGAGCTGATTCAAAAGCAGTACAGAAACGACGCATTTGAACATTCCATGCCGTATAACAGCGAATATCATGAAATGCGGTACAAGGAATTTTTCGGCATTTCGGAAGATGTCAAAATAAATTGGAAATAGAATTTCCGAAACAATAAAACGGGTTGATTGGCTTTAGATGCAGAACTCACGAAATTAAGTAAAATGTATTTTACCTTGCCCGACGGCGTACATCGGTACGCCGAGGGTTAATTCCGTGCGTTCTGCGCTGAAGTTTTTTTAATTGTAAAGCCCTTTCAACAGCTCTATCTCGTTTTTATATCCGTCAATATTATTCGGCGTTTCAAGCAAAAACGGAAGATTTTTCAATTTCGGATGATTTATAATTCTCATCATTGCCTCAATACCGATTGAACCCTCGCCGATTTTCTCGTGCCTGTCCTTATGCGATTCAAACGGGTTTTTGCTGTCGTTTAAATGTATTGCCTTAAGGCGGTCAAGCCCGATTATTGAGTCGAACTTCTCCAGAACGCCGTCAAGGTCGTTTACAATGTCATAGCCTGCGTCATACACATGACAGGTATCAAGACAAACGCCCAGCTTTTCGGATAATTCAACTCTGTCTATAATTTCTCTCAATTCCTCAAACTTACTTCCGACCTCCGAGCCCTTACCCGCCATTGTTTCAAGCAGAACGGTCGTTGTAAGCTGCGCGGTTAAGACTTTGTTGAGCATACCCGAAATCATTTCGATTCCTGCCTCGATACCCTGCCCGACATGACTGCCGGGGTGAAAATTATAAAGCTGATTCGGCGTATATTCCATTCTCATCAAATCGTCCGTCATTGTATTTAAAGCAAATTCTCTTGTTTTTTCGTCCTTTGAGCAGGGGTTGAGCGTATACGGCGCATGAGCCAGAATCTGCGCAAAATCATGCTCGTTCATGTATTCAATACATTCCATTACGTCGTTTTCATCTATTTTCTTTGCACTGCCGCCGCGCGGATTTCTCGTAAAAAACTGAAATGTATTTGCACCGATAGACACTGCCTCTTTTGCCATGTGCAGATAACCCTTCGACGCCGACAAATGCGAACCTATATTTAACATAATTTCCGCTCCTTTCTTTTATGACATTATATCACAAATAAAATTTAAAATCAAGGGAATTGACAAATACGCCGATAATGGTATATAATTATACGTAAAAGGAGCTGATAACCATGAAAATGAAAGAAATAGCGGAACTGATTGAGCGCTTTGCTCCGGCAAGCCTTGCATACGGCTGGGACAATGTCGGACTGCTTGCCGGCAGTCCCGAAAAAGAGGTTGGGCGTGTTCTTACCGCACTTGATACAAATTTAAGCACGGTTTACGAAGCAATCGAAAACAAATGTGACGCAATAATATCGCACCACCCCGTTTTTTTCGGCGGAATAAAAAGAATAGATTACTCGTCAAATGACGGCAGACTTGCGGAGCTGCTTATAAAAAACGACATTGCCGTTTATGCAGCTCACACGAATATGGATACGGCAGAGCACGGCATTAATGCCGTACTTGCGAAAATTTTCGGCTTATCCGATGTAAAAATCCTTGAATACCATACCGAAAGCACAAATGTCGGTCTCGGTCGGTACGGCATATTAAACACGCCCGTAACGTTCGGGGATCTTTGCAATATCACAAAAGAAAAACTGCATACCCCCTGCGTAAGAGCGGCAGGCGATTTTGAAAAAAACATAAAGACCTTATGCGTTGCGTCGGGGAGTTGTAGCGAAAGCATTGAAACAGCGCTCCGAAAGGGGTGTGACGCCGTTATAACGGGCGATATGAAATACCATGAAATGATAGATTATTTTGAAAAAGGAATCTGCGTTATTGATGCGGGGCATTACCCGACCGAATTTAACGTAACTGATATTTTTGCCGATATTCTTAAAAACGCCGATTTGGAAATTATAAAATCAAAACAGAAAGATATTTTTAATTTTGTGTAAAAAAAGGGGCTGTTACAGCCCCTTTAAAGTTCGTTTGCTTTATTAAGTAAAATACATCGGGTTAATCCGTGTGTTCTGCGCTAAAGCCTCCCTCTTATTATTTCAGGCTCCATGAGAAGTTACCTTCAAGATATACTTCATTCGCATTTTCGTTAAGCCAGTCCACCGCAATAAGCGAGCACGGCGCAAGCGCTCTTACGTCATACATATGCGCCGAAACCGAAATATAGCTTTCGTCCGCCTTGCCGTCAGCACCGGGGGTTTTGTCCGTACCGCCGTAAATTGCAATACAGCCGTCAACTCTCGAATTTTTAACTTCTGTTTTCGTTTCAACTCCGTAGCTTAAAATCAGATTTTTCGCTGTGTTCAGACCGTCTATGACAACATCGCCCGTTCTCACAACAACCGTTGCGTCACCGAAACCTTCGGTATATGTACCGGGCTTATCAATATACAGGCTTACAAGCTCGTCCATAATCATTGCAAACTCGCCTCTTGAAATTGACTCTGTCGGTTTCAAAAGACCGTCAATTCCCGTATATCCGCCCTTATCGACAACCGCTTTTGTATAATCGAGCGCCCAGCCCGCAACCGAGTTTTTATCCGCAAAACCGTCAAGACAGCTGTCATTTGCTTTCATAATGACAGCACCGCTCCTTGATGTTCTTGAATTAAACTGAAATACCCTTGCAAGAACCGTATATGTTTCCTGAAAAGTGATATTGTTTTCGGGATTGAAATTGCCGTTTTCGTCGCCCTTGAATGCGCCCATGTATACCGCCTTTTCAACTGCATCCTTGTACCATGCCGAATCCGATACGTCTCCGAAACTTGTCTGTGAATTTGCGTTTACTCCGAAAGCTCTTACTATAATTGCCGACATCTGCGCTCTTGTAATCGGTTCGTCAGGCTTTACAGTTCCGTCATCGTAGCCTGTCAGCAGACCGTTATTTACAGCGTTGTTAATCGCAACGCCCATTTCGCCCGACGGCATATCCGAAAAATCGGCAAACGCCGTTGCCGACGCTCCCACGGATAATACTGTAATTATTGCCGCAGCAGTTTTTTTCAATGATTTCATTTATACTCCTCCATTCCGCCGCCGACGGCGGCTTAAATCTTGATATTAAGTATATTATACACCATAAAATGCTGTTTTGTCTATGATATTATTAAAAAAATTTTAATTTTTTTGATTTTTAGTTGAATTTTCATAATATATATAGTATAATAAATAAAAGTAATATAATCTGAAAGGATTTACGATATGTCACTGTATAAAATTGCGGGTGTAACCGCAGAAATGAATCTGCGATACCCCAAAACGCTGCGCCAAAGCGCAGAATACATATCCGACGGCAATGAGAAAGCCGATATAATTATAAATTTAACCGATGAATTTCTAATGGCACGCCGTGAAGAAAATCCGCATCTTTCGCTTGAGGACTGCGAATATATATGGATGGGCAGTGAATTTTATGAAACGCTTCCCGAATTTAACGGTTTCATGCTTCATGCGTCGGCGGTGGTGTATAATGATATGGCATTTTTGTTCAGCGCACCGAGCGGAACGGGAAAATCCACGCATACGCAGCTATGGCTCAAAGCCTTTGACGGCGCATACATTCTTAATGACGACAAGCCTGCAATAAGACTTGTAAACGGCAAAGCATATGCGTTCGGCACTCCGTTTTCGGGGAAAACCGATTTGAACGTGAACAAAGGAGTTGCGCTTAAAGGAATCTGCATGGTTGAGCGCGCTGCTGAAAACAGAATTGAAAGAGTTTCGCCGGAAGAGGCGCTGTTCGGGATTTTAAATCAAACGCTGCGTCCGTCCGATGAATTAAAAATGGATAAATTGCTTAACGTACTTGACAGGCTGCTTGCGGAGGTGCCTGTTTACAGACTGTACTGCAATATGTCGCCGGAGGCGGCAGAAACAGCATATAAGGGTATGACGGAGGTTTAAACAGAAAGGGTAGATTGTTATGATGAAGATAAAAAAAGGGTTTATGCTCAGGAATGTAGGCAGCAGAAATGTTGTCGTTGCAATAGGAAAGGCGTCGGAGGAATTTAACGGCTTGATAACGCTTAACGAGTCGGGAGCTTTTCTTTGGAAAATATTGGCCGAGGGCTGTACATATGATGAGCTTTTGCAGAAAATGCTGAAAGCATATGATGTCACGGAAATGACCGCAAGAGCGGGAATTGACCAATTTTTGGAGAATGTAAGAGGAGCGGGACTTATAACCGAAGATTGATGAAAAAGGCGGTGTATTTTACACCGCCTTAACTTTTACATATTAAACAACCCGTTTCAAAACGTCTCCTTTGTGCAGAGTACATGGAGTAACCGACAGGATTGTCTGTTTTGATATATCCTTCGGGTTTTCGTATTTTACCGTACAAACCGATAAAACCGTATAAATATTACCGTATTCATCGGATAATCTACTGCCGTTTTTTATACCGCAGCATCTTCCTTCAATAACTGCCGTCATTATACCGTTAATTTCAATTATATCAATAACTTTCAGCATACCTTACACCTGCAAACAAAAAATCCGCATAGTTATGCGGATTTTAAAATATTTGGTGGGAGAGAGTGGAGTAAAATTTGCACTTTCATACACATTTTTACACTTTGCGAAATTGTCTTAAAACCGCAGTATTATGCGGTTTTTTAACATTTCTATTTTGTTGCTTGCAGATTGTTTTTTGTGCAATTTTAGTTTAATCGTGTAAAAATCGTGTAAGAAAAAAGCACTTCATACGGCTATAAAGTGTATTTTATAGCCGTATGAATAGACCCTCTTACCGTATCAACTTCCCCAGCCGATACACGACCACACATGTCCAGAGCTTTATATCATTCAGCCCCAAATCGCCTTTATCATTCGT
>CAKSGG010000017.1 GCA_934454215.1 uncultured Clostridia bacterium | reverse complement strand
CGAGGAAGAGGCAATCGACGCAATTTATAAGGGTAAAATCGTTAAAGGCGACGTTGTCGTTATCAGATACGAGGGCCCCAAGGGCGGCCCCGGTATGAGAGAAATGCTTTCGCCCACATCGGCAATCTGCGGTATGGGACTTGACAAGGATGTTGCTCTTATAACTGACGGACGTTTTTCGGGAGCGACAAGAGGAGCGGCAATCGGTCACGTTTCGCCCGAGGCAAGAGAGGGCGGCCCTATCGCTTTTGTAAAGGACGGAGATATAATTCAGATAGATATAGAAAACTGCGTGCTGAACGTAAAAATTTCAGATGAGGAAATGGCAAAGCGTAAGGAAAACTGGACGCCCAACGAGCCGAAAGTAAAGACGGGATATTTGAGAAGATATTCAAAGCTTGTATCGTCGGCAATTCAAGGTGCGGTTATGCTTGACGAATAAAATAAAGGAGACAAAACAAATTGATAACTGTAAATAACGTAAGTCTTAATTTTAGCGGTCAGAATTTATTTTCGGACGTAAATCTGAAATTCACGCCGGGTAATTGTTACGGCGTAATAGGCGCAAACGGCGCAGGAAAATCAACGTTTTTAAAGCTGCTTTCGGGCGAGCTTGAAACAACAACGGGCGATATTTCAATCGACCCCAACTGCCGTATGTCGGTATTAAAGCAAGACCATTTCGCATACGACAGCTACAGCGTTCTCGATACGATTATTATGGGTAATAAAAAGCTCTATGACATTATGAAAGAAAAGGACGCACTTTACGAAAAGGAGGACTTTTCCGACGAGGACGGTTTAAGGGCGGCTGATTTGGAAACCGAGTTTGCCGAGATGGACGGCTGGGAGGCTGAATCCAATGCGTCAAAGCTTATTCAGGGGCTCGGGCTTGACGAGAGTATATTATATATGCAGATGTCGGAAACGGAGGACAGCGCAAAGGTGAAAATTCTGCTTGCGCAGGCGCTTTTCGGCAATCCCGATATAATACTGCTTGACGAGCCGACAAACCACCTTGATATTCAGGCTATAGAATGGCTTGAGGATTTTCTGCTTGACTACGAGGGTACGGTTATAGTTGTATCTCATGACAGATATTTTCTGAACGTAGTCTGCACGCATATTGTGGATATTGATTATACAAAGATAAAAATGTATGTGGGTAACTACGAATTTTGGTATGAATCGAGCCAGCTTGTCGAAAGGCTCATAAAACAGCAGAATAAAAAGGCTGAGGAAAAAATCAAGGAGCTGCAAACGTTTATACAGCGGTTCAGCGCAAATAAATCGAAATCGAAACAGGCGACAAGCCGAAAGAAAATGCTTGATAAACTTACGGTTGAAGAAATGCCTGCGTCCTCCCGCCGTTATCCGTTTGTCGGCTTTGACATGGACAGAGAGGCGGGACGTGATTTGCTGATGATTGACGGCGCCTCAAAGACGGTCGGTGACGTTAAGGTTATAAATAATCTGACGTTTACGATGAATCATGACGATAAAATCGCCGTTGTGGGTGACAATGAAATTGCCGTAACGGAGTTTATGAAATTGCTTGCCGAGGAAACGGAGGTTGACAGCGGTACTCTCAAATGGGGCGTTTCAACGTCACGCAGTTATTTTCCGAAGGATAATTCAAAGTATTTTGACGGCTGTACGCTCAATCTCATGGATTGGCTCAGACAATTCTCGCCGCCGGGCTTTGAAACGCAGAATGAAACGTATATACGCGGATTTTTGGGAAGAATGCTGTTCTCGGGCGACGATGTTTTCAAGGAAGTACAGGTACTTTCGGGAGGCGAAAAGGTCAGATGTATGCTTGCGAGAATGATGCTGTTCGGCTCGAATGTGTTAATTCTTGACCAGCCGACAAACCATCTTGACCTTGAAAGCATAACGGCTGTAAACAACGGCTTAAAGGCGTTTAAAGGAAATATTATTTTCTCGTCGCACGACCATGAGTTTATGAACACGATTGCGAACAGAATCCTTGACATAAAGGAGGACGGAACGGTTATAGACAGAATGTGTACGTATGATGAGTATTTGGAAAAAAGAAAAGAGGGAACGTTATGAATAAAGCAAAGGCGGCTCTTATAATGGGTTCGGATTCCGATTTCCCAAAGCTTGAGAGCTGTATAAAAAAATTAAAAGCATTTGACATAGATGTTGACGTAAACGTTATTTCGGCGCACAGAACGCCCGATGCGGCGGCGGAATTTTCAAAAAACGCCGAGGCAAACGGCATTGACGTTATTATATGTGCGGCAGGAATGGCAGCGCATTTGGGCGGAGTTATTGCGGCGCATACGATTCTGCCCGTTATCGGAATACCGATTAAATCAACTCTGGAGGGTATGGACGCACTTCTTGCGACGGTTCAGATGCCCCCGGGCATACCCGTTGCGACTGTCGGTATCGACAACGGCACAAATGCGGCAATTCTTGCGGCGCAGATTATGTCTTTGAAATACGATTATATAAAGGATATACTGCGTAACGAAAAGAAAAAAATGGTTGACGGAGTTAATGCAAAAAATGAAAAGATAAAAAATCTTGTAAAGGAGTTATAATGTGAAAAATAAGCGGCGCATCTCATCTCAAAATCAACCCTTGAAGTATATATATACGTCGGCGGATTGATTTCGAGCGACCTGCTTGCTTCTTTTTCACATTAAGGATGCCGTCTTTGACAGCGGAACTGGAGGTTAAAATGGAAAAACGGCAGTACAAATGCCCCAAATGCGGCTGTACATCATATGAAAGCGACAGCTTTCAGGCTACGGGCGGCAATTTTGCAAAGCTGTTTGACGTACAGAACAAGAAATTTATAACGGTTTCATGCAGCGTCTGCGGTTATACGGAGCTGTATAAATCGGAAACATCGGCAGGAATGAACATACTGGATTTTCTGTTAAGCTAATTAAAAAAGGAGAATGAACATGAGTGAAAACGCATACAAGCAAGCCGGAGTAGACGTTGAGGCAGGCTACGAATCGGTAAGGCTTATTAAAAATGATGTAAAGAAAACGGCAATAGAGGGTGTACTCGGCGGCATAGGCGGCTTTGGCGGCTTGTTTGAAGTCCCGAAAGGCTATGAAAATCCCGTGCTTGTTTCGGGTACGGACGGAGTCGGAACAAAATTAAGAGTGGCATTCCTTATGGATAAGCATGATACAATCGGTCAGGACTGCGTTGCAATGTGCGTAAACGACGTTGCGTGCTCGGGCGCAAAACCGCTGTTTTTCCTTGACTATCTTGCTGTCGGCAAGAATGTTCCCGAAAAGGTTGCGCAGATTGTAAAGGGCGTTGCGGACGGGTGCGTTATTGCAGGCTGTGCGCTTGTCGGCGGTGAAACGGCTGAAATGCCCGGATTTTACCCCGTTGACGAATACGACCTTGCAGGCTTCAGCGTAGGCGTTGTGGAAAAGTCAAAAATAACCGACGGAGACCGTGCAAAAGAGGGCGACGTTTTAATCGGAATTGCGTCAAGCGGTATTCACTCAAACGGATATTCCCTTGTAAGAAAGATTTTCGGACTTAATGAGCCCGACGCAAAGGAAAGACTTAATACATATTCCGAAGAACTCGGCAAAAAAATCGGCGAGGAGCTGCTTACGCCGACAAAAATATATGTAAAACCGCTCTTAAAGCTTATTGACGAGGTGGGAATAAATACGGTTTCCCATATCACGGGCGGCGGATTTATAGAAAACGTTCCCCGTATGCTGCCCGACGGCTTAAAGGCGGTTATCAGAAAAGGCTCATGGGACGTTCTGCCGATATTTGATTTAATGCGCAAAACTGCCGATATTCCCGAAAGAGATATGTATAACACATTCAATATGGGTATCGGAATGATTGCGGCGGTTGATGCGGATAAGGCGGACGCAGCTGTTAAATGCCTTGAAGAGGCAGGCGAAAAAGCATATATTATCGGCACTCTCGAAAAGGGCGAAAAGGGCGTTGAAATAGTATCTGAAAACGGAGAGATAATAAAATAATGAAAAGAATCGGAGTTTTGATTTCGGGCGGCGGCACGAATTTGCAGGCGCTTATAGACGCACAAACAAACGGAATAATAAAAAGCGGAAAAATTGTGTGCGTATGCTCGAACCGTTCGGACGCATACGGCTTGGAGCGTGCAAAAAAAGCGGATATTCCTACAAGGGTAATCCGCAAAAATGCTGACTGCGGCGGCGATATTAACGAATTTAACAAAAAAATCTGCGAATACATGAAAGAAATGCAGGTTGATATAATCGTCCTTGCGGGGTATCTTGCAATTTTGGGCGGCGATTTGCTTGCGGAGTATTCGGACAGAATAATAAACATTCACCCGTCGCTGATACCGTCATTCTGCGGCGACGGATTTTACGGGTTAAAGGTGCATGAGGCGGCGCTCGGATACGGAGTAAAGGTAACGGGCGCAACGGTGCATTTTGTGAACGAGGTTGTCGACGGCGGTAAAATAATCATGCAGAAAGCCGTTGAAATTGAGGATAACGACACGCCCGAAACACTGCAAAGACGTGTAATGGAGCAGGCGGAATGGGTTATTCTTCCGCAGGCGGTGGAGATTGTATGCAGGTCATGAAAAAAATTCCGCTGATTGTCATATGCGGCGCTACGGCGAGCGGAAAAACGGCTTTTGCAATTAAGGCGGCGCAGAATTTGAACGGCGAAATAGTCAATGCCGACAGTATGCAGATTTATAAATACATGGACATCGGCACGGCAAAGCCTACCGCAGAGGAATTGTCGGCGGCGGTTCATCACCTTGTCGGATTTGTCGAGCCGTGCGACAGTTTCAGCGTTGCGGATTATGTACCGCTTGCACATGAAAAAATCAGAGAAATTTATGAAAAAGGACTTTGCCCGATTCTTTCGGGCGGAACGGGACTTTATATAAACAGCGTTGTAAACGATGTGACGTTCGGCGAGGAGGACTCGGACGGGGCTGTCCGTGCGGAACTTAACGAAATTGAGAAAACGCAGGGAATACAGGCATTAATAGATATGCTTAATGAGTTCGACCCCGTTTCGGCGCAGAGACTGCACCCGAACAATAAACGGCGGATAATCCGCGCGATTGAATTTTACCGTAAAACGGGCAAGCCGATTTCGGTTCATCAGGAGGAAACAAAGCAGACTGAAAGCCGATACGAGCCGAAAATGTTCATGATTGATTATGACCGTGACGAATTGTACGGCAGAATAAACAAGCGTGTTGAAATCATGCTTGAACAAGGTCTTGTGAACGAGGTTCAAATGCTGCTTGACATGGGCTGTACCGCCGATATGCAGTCAATGCAGGGAATCGGCTACAAGGAAACAATTGAATATTTAAACGGAAAAATTTCGCTTGACGAGTGTATTGCACAGATTCAGCAAAATTCACGGCGGTATGCAAAACGTCAGCTTACGTGGTTTCGGCGCGATGAGCGGATAATAAAAATAAAGCCGAACGAAATTGACAAGGCAATGGGAGAAATAAAATTATGGACATAAAAGTAACAAACAGCACTGAGCTGGAAAACGCTCTTAAATGCGATACCGATGAGGCTTTGAATATCCTTGTTGAATCGGGCACATATGAAATATGCCATACGCTTAATATAACGAGGAGCAATGTATCTATAATCGGAAGCAATGCGGTAAAATTAAAGGGCAGCAAGTCTGTTCGCATTGATAATTTGCCGAGGGTAAACAATATTGTGACGGTAAATCTGAAAGAGCACGGAATTAATGACGCAGGTCAATTCGGGCTCGGACCTTTCGAGGATTTCTGGGAGGTTTACGATATTCCAAAACCCCACATGACGGAGTACGGAATGGGCTTGGAGCTGTTTTATGATGAAAAAATCATGCCGATATCAAGATACCCGAAAGACGGATTTATGCGTATAAAAAAGGCGCTCGGCGATACTCCGATGAATTTCAGAGGAAAGCAGAACGGTACACTTGAGGGCAAATTTATACCGAATGACGACATTGTAAAAACGTGGGACGGTTATAAAAATATACTGCTTATCGGATATTGGAGCAACGACTGGGCAACACAGCGCCATACGGTTGAACGCATAGACAAAAACACGGGCGAGATAGATGTAACAGAGCCGTATCACTGTTTCGGCTACCGTGACGGCGAATGTTTTACGGAAAAAGAGGGCGGAAAATTTTATGCGATAAACGTTAAAAACGCCGTTCAGAATCCGGGTGAGTGGTATATTGACAGAGAAAATATGGTTTTATATTTATACCCTTACGAAAATCAGAAGTATATAAGCATTTCCTGTGCCGACGATATGTTTTACGCCGACGGAGTGAATAATATAAAAATTTCGGGCTTTGACATTTCCGAGTGCAGAAAATCGGGAATTATGCTTGAAAACTGCTCCGATATTTTGATTTCGGACGTTAATGTAAAAAACGTGGGCGCATGGGGTATTCTTGCCGAAAGCTGCACGAACACAACCGTACAGAAATGTGAAATATCGCAGACGGGCGGCGGCGGAATCGGTGCAAACGGCGGCGACAGAAAAAATCTTGTTTCTTCGGGAAATATAATAAGAAACTGTACCGTTCATAATATTTCAAGATGGCACAAAACATATATGGCGGCGCTCGATATATCGGGTGTCGGCTGCACATTATCTGAAAATTATGTTTATGATGTACCTCATTTCGGTATCGTATTTGCGGGGAACAATCATATTATTGAAAAGAATGAAATTAAAAATGCCTGCTATGAATCCAATGACGCAGGTGCAATTTACAGCGGCAGAAACTATACATATTACGGAAATATAATCAGATATAATTATCTTCATGATTTATCGGGCTGCGATAACTGCGGCTGTATCGGGTTATATTTTGACGATGCCATGTCCTCGGCAGACGTATACGGAAACGTATTTGCGAATATCCCGTATATCGGGCTGCTTTTGGGCGGCGGACGTGATTTTAAAATTCATGACAATATGTTTATTAACTGCAAGATGTCAATAATGTATGACCAGCGTGCCGCCGAGTGGAAATCGTTATATAAAAGACTGCTTGACAGGCTTGATGAGGTTGATATTTCAAGTGACGTTTGGAAAAATGCGTATCCGTCGCTTTCGGAAATACGCAATAACGATATGTTCATGCCGATTGGAAACTCGTTTGTCAATAATACGGTTATCGGCGGTGACGGCTTTGCACTTCAAAAGGAAAGCCTTGCTGATATTACGGTAATGGAAAACAATAAATTTATTATGTCAGCTTTCCCCGAACCGCATGACAAGTATCATGACAAGGGCTGGTATTACATTAACAAATAGAACGGATTTAGCGCAAGTACGCACAAAATTAACCCTCGACGTACCAATGTACGCCGTCGGGCATGGTAAAACTTAATTTCGTGCGTCCTGCATCTAAATCCAATCGGAAATAAAAAAAGGACTGTTTCATTTAACAGTCCTTTTAAATTTATTAGCAAATGCCCTGTGCCATCATAGCGTCCGCAACCTTCATAAAGCCTGCGATGTTAGCGCCCGAAACAAGGTCTTTCTTACCGTTGAATGACTTGTTGTACTCATCAGCGGCAGCCGATGCAGCCTTGTAGATGCTTACCATGATACCGTGAAGCTTTTCGTCAACCTCTTCAAATGTCCATGACAGTCTCTGTGAGTTCTGGCTCATTTCAAGAGCTGAAGTAGCAACGCCGCCTGCGTTTGCAGCCTTACCCGGTGCAAAGTATACGCCGTTTTCCTGCAAGTACTTTGTAGCGTCAAGAGTTGTAGGCATGTTAGCACCCTCTGCAACAACCTGGCAGCCGTTTGCAACAAGTGCTTTTGCGTCATCAAGAAGAAGTTCGTTCTGAGTTGCGCACGGAAGAGCAATATCGCACTTGATTGTCCAGATACCCTTGCCCTCTGTGTACTTAGCGTTGGGACGGTATTCAAGATATTCCTTGATTCTGCCTCTCTTAACCTCTTTGATTTCTTTAACGGCAGCCAAATCAATGCCGTCCTCGTCATATATATATCCGTTTGAATCCGAAAGAGCAACAACCTTAGCGCCCAGCTGCTGGCATTTCTCGGTAGCGTAAATAGCAACGTTACCCGAACCCGAAACAACAACAGTCTTGCCGTCAAACGATGTTCCCAAATCCTTAAGCATTTCCTGTGTGAAGTATACAAGACCGTAGCCTGTAGCCTCTGTTCTTGCAAGTGAGCCGCCCCATGTCAGACCCTTACCTGTCAGAACGCCCTCATAAACGTTCTTCAGTCTCTTGTACTGACCGAACATATAACCGATTTCGCGTGCGCCCGTACCGATGTCGCCTGCGGGTACGTCTGTATCTGCGCCGATATGACGGTAAAGCTCTGTCATAAAGCTCTGGCAGAATGCCATAACTTCTCTGTCCGACTTACCCTTGGGGTCGAAGTCCGAACCGCCCTTGCCGCCGCCGATAGGAAGCGTTGTAAGCGAGTTTTTGAAAATCTGTTCAAAGCCCAAAAATTTGATAATACCCAAGTTTACTGACGGGTGAAGTCTCAAACCGCCCTTGTAAGGACCGATTGCACTGTTGAACTGTACTCTGAAACCTCTGTTTACTTGAACTTTGCCGTTATCGTCAACCCAGGGAACACGGAACATGATTTGTCTTTCCGGCTCAACAATTCTTTCAAGAAGTGCAGCCTTTTCATATTCGGGGTGTTTCTCGAATACAGGTTCAAGAGTAGTAAGAACCTCTGTGGCAGCCTGTATAAATTCAGGCTCGTTTGAATTTTTTTCCTTTAACTTTGCTAATACGTCCTGTGCATATGACATATTAAACTCCTCCTTACAAAATATATTTTCACGCGGCTGAAACCGGCGTAATTGATTTACAAAAAAACCATTTTATATTTTATCAGATTTTTTTTATAATTGCAATAGGGTTTTATATAAAAATAAAAAAAATTTTTATTTTATTTACAAAAAATTCAAATTTAAATGATGTATAATATGAATAAATATACATTATACGCAAAATTCAAAAAAAGACTTGATATTTTTTAAATTGTGTGTTAAAATATACATGGTTTTGAATAATTATTAAACGTTTTACATATGAAATTTAAAGGAGTGGTGGCAAATGCCTTCATGGCTTTCCAACTTATTGATGAACTTAAATTCCACGTTCGTGGTAGAGGGCAGATGGCGCTGGTTTGTAAGCGGCCTGGGATTTACGCTGCTGATTTCGTTCTTTGCGGTAATGCTCGGACTTGTTCTCGGCGTACTCGCCGCATTGGGCAAGCTTTCCAAATTCAAGCCGGCAAAATGGATTGCTTCGGTATACGTCGATATAATCAGAGGTACGCCGACAATGGTTCAGATACTTATTATCTACTACATAGTATTTGCAAAAATAACGATTCCGGCATGGATAACGGGCGTAATCGCATTCGGAATAAACAGCGGAGCATATATCGCCGAAATTGTCAGAGGCGGAATCCTTTCGGTAAATATAGGTCAGACGGAGGCGGGGCGCTCGCTTGGACTTACTCAGCGCCAGACGATGCGCTATATCGTAATGCCGCAGGCGATGAAAAACATTCTTCCTGCATTGTGCAACGAGTTTATCGTTCTTATCAAGGAAACGGCGGTTATCGGAATGGTTTCAAATATCGACCTTGTCGGTGCGTCAAAAAAGGTGCAGAGCCTTACGTATGATTTTACAGTGCCTATTTTTTCGGCGGCGATTATATATTATGTCGTAATAAAATTTCTGACAACGCTTCTGAACAGACTTGAGGCACGTATGCGCAGAGCCGACAAAAGATAGGAGATTGTGCAATGATTGAGGTTAAGAATTTAAGAAAAAGCTTCGGCGAGCTTGAAGTTTTAAAGGGAATAGATAAAAAAATAGAGCAGGGCGAAAAGGTTGTTATCATCGGACCGTCGGGCAGCGGAAAGTCAACGTTTCTGCGGTGTCTGAATCTGCTTGAAGAGCCGACGGGTGGAGATGTTTTTATAGACGGCGAATGTATAACGGACAAGAACGTTAATATAAATGTGCTCCGTGAAAGAATGGGAATGGTTTTCCAGCAGTTCAATCTGTTTCCGCATTTGAGCGTGCTTGATAATATCACTCTTGCGCCGATTAAGGTAAAGAACATGGATAAAGCGGCTGCGGAGAAAAAAGCAAGAGAGCTTTTGCAGAGAGTCGGGCTTGCCGATAAGGCGGACAGCTTTCCGGCACAGCTTTCGGGCGGACAGCAGCAGAGAATTGCGATTGCAAGAGCGCTTGCCATGGAGCCTGAAATAATGCTGTTTGACGAGCCGACCTCGGCGCTTGACCCCGAAATGGTTGGAGAGGTTCTGGCGGTTATGAAAAATCTTGCGGATGCAGGCATGACAATGGTTGTCGTTACGCACGAAATGGGCTTTGCGCGCGAGGTTGCGTCAAGAGTTATGTTTATGGACGAGGGATATGTCCTTGAGGACGATACCCCCGAAAACGTATTCGACCGCCCGACAAACGACAGAACGAAAGAGTTCTTGAGCAAAATTCTGTAAACATTTATGTTTAATATATATTTAATTTTATGGAGGTTTTCATTATGAAAAAGGTTACAAAAATTGTCGCTTTCTTAGCGGCTGCGGTTATGGGTATGACAGCTTTGACAGGCTGCGGCGGAAATTCCGATAAGTTGATTATGGGTACAAATGCTGCGTTCCCTCCGTTTGAGTTTACAACATCACAGGGTCTTGTAGGCGAGTTTGACGGTATCGACGTTGCAATCGCTCAGAAGATTGCCGAGGCTGACGGTAAGCAGCTTGAAATAGTTGACCAGGAATTTGACGGACTTGTTGCCGCTGTTAAAACAGGTAAGGTTGATATGGCTGTTGCAGGTATGACGGTTACCGAGGAAAGACTTCAGAACGTTGATTTCTCTGACACATATTATACGGCAACACAGATTATGATTGTTGGCGCTGACAATAACGACATCAAGACTGCCGAGGATTTGAAGAACGGCAAGAAGGTCGGCGTTGTTCTGGGTTACACGGGCGATTCGGTTGTAACAAAGGATTTGGGTATTGACGAGGCTAATATCGTAAGAGCAAACAGAGGTATAGATGTTGTTCAGGACGTAAAGAACGGTAAGCTTGACGCAGTTGTTATGGACAGTGCAACAGGTAAGGCTCTTGCTGAAAAGAACGGCTTAAAGGTTGTTGAGGACGCAAACGCATTTGAATCTGAGGAATATGCAATTGCCGTAAAGAAAGGCAACACAAAGCTGCTTGAAACAATTAATAAGGTTCTTGCCGACATGAAGGCAAACGGCGAGATTGAACAGCTTGCAGAGAAATACGAAAGCTCAGCACAGGCTGAATAATTATTGAGGGGACTTCACCGTCCCCTTTTTAGCACAGGGAGAAGCATTAAAATGAGGAAATTAATTGCCGCCGTTATTATTTTTTCGGCATTTACCGTGCAGGCGTACGCCGCAAATTTTACGGACACCGCCAATCACTGGGCGCAGAACACAATAAACCGTCTTGCCGATAAAGGAATCGTAAACGGAACGGACGCACGTCATTTCAGTCCCGACGCACCTATAAGGCGAGCCGAATATCTGAAAATGATGATGGAGCTTGTCGGAATTGATACGGTTCCGTACAGGAGCGGAGACTGTCTTGACGCAGAGGCGTCGGACTGGTACTGCGGTTATTTGCAGAGTGCGCTTGATAAGGGGCTTATTCCGAAAGAAATGATAGCGTCCTACAAGGCGAACGTCACTGTTAATAACGGTGAGTCGTCGGTCAGATATACGGGTGCGTTTAACGGAAATCTTCCTATTGAAAGAGAGGAAATGGCGGCGCTTTCGATGAATTTGTATCAATATGTTCTTGACAGCTCAAATGCGAATACGCTTACGCCTCCGACGAGCGTACGGCTTACGGATATTGATGAAGTAAGCGTATGGGCACAGCCGAGCGTGCGGCTTGCCGTTGCGGCGGGGTTTATCGAGGGCATGGACGACGGGAGCTTTCAGCCTCGTGAAAATGCGACGAGAGCGCAGGCGGCGACGATTCTGGGGAGAATACTGGACAGGCAATAAGGAGAGATTAGAATGTTTAATCCAAGGCAAAAAAGAATTATATGTATAGTCGTGGCGGCGGCTATGATTATACCGACGCTGATAGGCATTGCATATATGTTTATCGGATAAAAAAACGGCAGACGCCGTTTTTTTTATTCGATAGCTATTGCCTCCGCCGTTTTTATTCCGTCAACGGCGGCGGAGGTTATTCCTCCGGCATATCCTGCGCCCTCGCCGCACGGGTAAAGCCCTTTTATGTTACTTTCAAATTTAGCGTCCCTCAAAATTCTGACGGGCGATGACGAACGTGTTTCGGGTGCGGTCAGAACCGCCCCTCCGTCGGCAAAGCCGTTTAATTTTTTATCCATTTCAAGTATTCCGCCCTTTAACGACTCCGTTATAAAATTCGGGAATATCTCGCTTATATCGCACCATTCGACATTCGGCTTGTAGGTCGGAACAACATCTTTAAATTTAGTGTCCCTGTTCAGAAAATCGCACAGCCGTTGTGACGGCGCTTTATATGTCCCCGAAATATTAAACGCTTTTTGCTCTATCTCTCTTTGAAAATACATTCCGCCGAGAACATCATCTCCGTCAAAGTCGTTCGGGGTGACATTGACAAGAACTGCGCTGTTTGCGTTTTTGCCGTCACGGGCAAAACAGCTCATGCCGTTTGTGACAACTCCGCCCATTTCGGACGCCGCCGCAACAACCTCGCCCCCGGGACACATACAAAACGTGTAAACTCCCCTGCCGTTTTTCAGATGAACCGCAAGCTTATAATCAGCCGCACCAAGACTTTTATAAAAATCTCCGTACTGGGATTTGTTTATCATTTCCTGTGAGTGTTCAATTCTCAAACCGACGGAAAAGCTTTTACGCTCCATATTAACGCCGCTGTTTTTCAGCATGACGAAAGTATCTCTTGCGCTGTGCCCCGTTGCAAGAACAATATGAGAGGTTTCTATTGTATATTTAGTGTCCCCTTTTTCGACAATTTCGGCACCACAAATTTTACTGTCCCTTACGATTATATTATCAAGCTTGGAATTAAACCGCACCTCACCGCCCAGAGAGATTATCTCATTGCGTATCGAGCGCACCATTTTATATAGATTATCCGTCCCGATATGAGGTTTTGCTGAATAGAGAATTTCCTCGGGCGCACCGTGGCGGTGAAATTCTTCAAGGACGGTGCGTATGCGCAAATCCTTGATTCCCGTGTTAAGCTTGCCGTCCGAGAATGTACCTGCTCCGCCCTCGCCGAACTGAATATTTGAATTTGGATTTAATTTTCCGCCGCTGCGAAAAGCCTTAACGTCGGCTCTCCGCTCCTCAACGCATTTTCCCCGTTCGGCGATAATTACCTTATATCCGCTGCGTGCAAGCATTAAACCGCACATCAGCCCTGCGGGACCGCACCCGACAATAACAATCGGCGTTGAAATTTCTCTGCCCTTGGGAAATACGTATTTTTTATCCGAAACCGTTGCCGCATTTTTAAGCTTTTTCAGCAGTGCAGTTTCGTTTTCACATTCAACGTCAACGGTATAAATAAAATGAACGTCGTTTTTCCTGCGTGCGTCAATTGATTTTCTGCACAGTGTGATTTTCGGATTTCCGCCGACCATGTGCCGAACAATACTTTTAATGTCCCCGTCAATGGGGCATTTTATATTTGAAATTCTAATCAATTTTATAACTCCAATCAGACAATGCGTTTAAAGTCCTTTTCAATATCCTTTTTGGATTTTACAATCGTTATCGGTCTGCCGTGGGGACACGTATTTTTCTTGCTCTTTTCAAGCGCAAATACACGTCTTACAAGTGCGTCCATTTCCTCCTCCGACAGCCTGTGATTTGCCTTTACCGCCGACTTGCAGGCGACCGTATACAAGAGCCGCTGGCGCACGTCGGAAATAAGCTCGTGTCTGCCTGCGCCGAACTGCGTTATCAGCTCGATTATCAGTTCCTCCGCCTGCGACATATCAATATCACCGGGGATTCCGCTCACATATACAATTCCGTTTTCCGCATAGCAGTCAAAGCCAAGCTTTTTAAGCTCGGGTTCAGCATCAGCAAATATCCCTGCCTCACTGCCGTTAAGCTTGATTTCCACAGGTTCAATGAGAATCTGCGAATATATTCCTTTTTCGTCAAGTTCCTTTAAAAGCTCCTCGTATTTTATGCGCTCGTGCGCCGCGTGCTGATCGATAAAAATAAGCTTATCGTCCTTTTCCGCTATTATATACGTATCGAATGCCTGTCCAACAATTCTGAAATACTCAAAAAGTTCGTCACATTCGGGCGGTTCGCTTTCTTCTTCATTTAGTGTCCCTTTTGGCTGTTCCATGTCAAGCGCTCTTTGTTTGAATTTCAGCAGAACACTTTCCGATTTAACAGGTTCTTCAACTTCAATCGGCTGAGAAATTTCGGGTTCTTTGCGGTGTGTTTCCTTATTCGGTTCTGAAATTTTAAATTTAGTGTCCCCGAATGAACCGCCTTTCTTTAAAAACGGATTTTCTCTCGGATTGAAATTCGGCGTGCTCGGTCGGTGCAGCATATTTGTCGGAATGCCCAGAAAATCCTTTGCCTTTTCAGGTTCTTCCTCGGGCTGGGGGATTGCGTACAGCGCATTTTTGACCCCGTAATAAACAGTATGATAAATAAGCCTGTCATCGGAAAATTTTACTTCAAGCTTTGTCGGGTGAACATTTATGTCAATAAACTCGGGATTGATTTCAATATTCAGCACAGCCATAGGAAATTTACCAATCATAATTTGATTTTTAAACGCCTCTTCAAGTGCGTTCATCAATTTCGGGCTTTTTATATAACGCTTGTTTACAAAAAAGCTTTCGTAATTCCTGTTCGGTCTTGAAATGCTTGAATTACCGATTACGCCCGTTATTTTTACGCCCTCATTTTCATAATCGACGGGAATAAGACTGCGTACGTAATCTCTGCCGTACACGGTGCAGACTGCGTTTGTAATACTGCTGTCGCCCGGGCTGAACAGCTTTTCCTTGCCGTTTACAATCAGCCTGAACGATATTTCGGGGTGTGCGAAAATAAACCGCTCCATTATATCAGAAATATATCCTGCCTCGGTTGCGTCCTTTTTCAGAAATTTCGCTCTTGCCGGAGTGTTGAAAAATAAATCCTCAACTATAATTATTGTCCCCTGCTGAAGACCTGCCTCGCTTGACGACAAAATTTCTCCGCCCGCACATTTTACGCATATTCCGTCCGAATCCCTGCGGCGTGTGTAAAGGCTTACCCTTGCGACAGCGCCGATACTCGACAGCGCCTCGCCTCTGAAACCGAGAGTATATATCGCATTCAAATCCTCGTCGGTATGAATTTTACTTGTCGCATGGCGGAGAAAACAGATTTTCGCATCATCTGCGCTCATGCCCTTGCCGTTGTCGGTAACACGCATATAGGCAACTCCGCCCTTGCTTATTTCAACGGTAATAACCGTTGCGCCTGCGTCAATCGAATTTTCCACAAGCTCCTTGATTACGCTTGCGGGTCTTTCGACAACCTCGCCTGCCGCAATCTTATTTGAAAGCTCCGCAGGCAATACATTTATAATTCCCATTTTAGTGTCCCTTTGCTATATCTACCAATTCATATAACTTCTGCGCCGCATCCATAATCGTCATTGACGGAACGTCAAGCGCCTTTAATTCTTCATATATTTTTTCTGCCGCCGAAGGCTCGTCAATTATATTTTCGTCCTCATCAACGGTGTAATCGTTGTCATAGCAGTCGTCAAAATCAAATATAAGCTGCTCAAAAATCGGCTTGTCGCTTTTTGGCATCGTTTCTTCAAGATGCTTTAAAATCCGCTTTGCCGACGATATAACCGGCTTTGGAACTCCCGCAAGCGCCGCAACCTCGATACCGTAGCTGCGGTCTGCTCCTCCCCTCACGATTTTTCTTAAAAACGTGATTTCATCGCCCTTTTTCTTAACAGCTATATTGTAATTCTTAACGCCCTCGACCGTGTCCTCCATTTCGGTCATTTCATGATAATGCGTTGCAAACAGCGTTTTTGCGCCGAGACGCTTTTTATCATGAACATATTCCGCAACCGCCCACGCAATCGAAAGTCCGTCGAATGTGCTTGTACCTCTGCCGATTTCGTCAAGAATAATCAGCGACCTCGGCGTTGCGGTTTTTAAAATATTTGCAACCTCGGTCATTTCAAGCATAAACGTACTCTGACCCGAGGCAATGTCGTCCGACGCTCCGACCCTTGTAAAAATCCTGTCGACAATTCCTATGTGCGCCGACTTAGCCGGAACAAAGCTGCCGATTTGCGCCATAAGCGTTATCAGTGCGGTTTGACGCATATACGTTGATTTACCTGCCATGTTCGGTCCTGTTATAATCATAAGCCTGTTTTTGTCCGTGTCAAGCAGTGTATCGTTCGGAACAAATACCCTCGACATTGTTTCGACAACGGGGTGACGTCCCTCACGGATTTCGATAAGTCCGCTGTTATCGATTGTCGGGCGCACGTAATTGTTTTTAACCGCCGTTTCCGCAAGCGAATACAGACAGTCCAATTCGGCAAGAACGTCCGCAAGCTGTTTGAGCGAATCGAAATATTCCATTATTTTGTCGATTGTCTGCTGATACAGTTCAAGTTCCAGACTTAAAAGCTTGTCCGAGGCGCTCATGATTTCTTCTTCGATTTTTTTCAGCTCAACCGTTGTAAAGCGCTCGTTGTTTGCAAGCGTCTGACGGCGTATATAATCCTCGGGCGCTTGGTCGGCAAGCGACTTTGTGATTTCGATATAATATCCGAAAACCTTGTTATAGCCAAGCTTTAATTTGGGAATTCCCGTACGCTCACGCTCCGAATCAATAAACGCTTCAAGGTATTTTTTGCCGTTGCTTTTTATGTCTCGCAGTTCGTCAACTTTTGCATTGTGCCCCTCTTTTATTATGTTTCCGTCACGTATAATTGCAGGTGCGTCGTCCTTTACCGCCGATTCGAGAAATTCGCACAGCGTTTTGAGCGATTCAAAATCAACGTGCATATTATGTATTTTTTCCGATTTTGCGCTTGATATTATTTCACGCAGAATCGGCAGGCTTTTGAGAGTGTTGCGCAGTGCGAGCATATCTTTCGGCGTTACGCTCCCCGATGCGGTTCTCGTTATAATTCGGGAAATATCGTATGTAAGGTCAAGCGCCTCTTTTGCCATGTCACGCAGTTCAAATGTTTTTGCAAGCTCTTCAACACCCGATAATCTGCTTTCGATTGCGGCTGCGTCGAGCAGCGGTTTTTCAATCCATCGCCTTAGCTCTCTTGCGCCCATTGCGGTTCGGGTTTTGTCGATTGCCCCGATAAGCGAGCCTTTTCTTGAATTATCCCGCAGTGTTCCCGTAAGCTCCAGATTACGCCGTGTTGCGATGTCGAGGTCCATAAAATCATTGACCGAATAAACCGTAAGCACGTCAACAAACGGCACTGTTGATTTTTGCGTGTGAAACAAATATCTGAGCATTGCCGCCGCCGCTGTGATTATGTCCTCTCTGCCCTCAATTCCGAGCGATGAAAGACTGTCCGTTTTGAAGTGGTCAAGAATAATTTTCGCCGCCGATGCGGAATCGAATAAATTCTCGTGCGAACTGTCGATTGACGCATTAAATCTCTGTGAGAGCTTTTCAAGAACTATTTCGTTTTTGGAATTGATTATAATTTCGGCGGGATTGTACCGTGCCGTTTCGTTCAGGATTGCCGTAATCGAGCTTACCTCGGTTGCAAACATTTCACCCGTTGAAATATCGGAAAATACAAGCGCTGCCGACTTTTGGCGGATATAAATTACGGCAAGATAGTTGTTGCTTTTTTCATCAAGCAGAGCCTCCTCCGTAAGAGTACCGGGGGTTACGACCCTCGTCACGTCACGCTTTACAATTCCTTTGGCAAGCTTGGGGTCTTCCGTCTGGTCGCAGATTGCGACTTTGTAGCCCTTTTGTATAAGCTTTGCAATGTACGGAGTTACGCTGTGATACGGAATACCGCACATCGGCGCACGCTCCTCAAGACCGCAGTCCCTGCCCGTAAGCGAGATTTCAAGCTCACGGGAGGCAATCTGCGCATCGTCAAAAAACATTTCGTAAAAGTCGCCCAGACGGTACATCAGAATACAGTCCTTATATTCCTCTTTGGTTTTGAGGTACTGACGCATCATGGGGCTTATTTTATTTTTTTGTTCTTCGGTTAATTGTTTCATTTATCAGTGACAGCCTCCGCAGGTCGAGCAGTCATGAGTGCAGCTGGGGTCCTGACCCGTGATATAGAAATTCAGGATTTGATTTACCTGACTTAATACCTCGTCAAACGCTTTCTTTGCGTCGATGAAGTTTCTTATTGTTTCGCTCTTTTTGCAGATTTCCTCAAAAGCCTCGTCGTTTTTCTTTATGGCTTCTTCTCTTGTGATTTTTCCGCTCTGCATATCTCTTGCAAGATTCATACGGCTGAGGTTAAACTCTTTCATAAGAGTCTGAGCCGTTTCGTCCTCCGATTGTGCAAGCTCCGCCGCCTTTACGGCTTTCATTTCATCGCACTCCTGAATCATTTCTCCCAATTCTCTTGTCTTTTCAAAAATATCCATTTTTAGTGTCCCTTTCTGTTATTTATTTTAAAGCCGAATTGCCGAACCGCCTTTGCGGCACAGCGGGCAATTTTATTCAGCTTTGATTATTTCGCCGTTTAAACTCCATGTATGCGCCTGCGTAATCTTAACATTCACATACCTGCCTATAAGCGACGTATCGCCCTTAAAATTAACAATTTTCGAGCTGTCACAGCGCCCCGAAAGCATATTCGGGTCATTCTTTGAAACGCCGTCGACAAGTACTCTTTCTATTCTTCCCACATATGCGTCATTTTTACGCTTGGAAATTTCATTCTGCACTTCAAGAAGTCTGTCGAAATTTTTATGAATTTCTTCGTCCGTAAGCACAAAATCAAGCTTCGCCGCAGGAGTTCCCTCTCGGCGTGAATATATAAACGAAAATATATTGTCAAATTCCACTTTGCGCAGAACGTCGAGCGTTTCCTCAAAATCCTCGTTCGTTTCGGTCGGAAATCCCACTATCACGTCCGTTGACAGCGATATATCGGGAATTGCCTTTTTGACCTTTTCGATTTTTTCAAGATAATCCGCTTTTGTATATTTTCGGTTCATATCCTTTAATATCTTGTCCGAGCCCGCCTGAAACGGAAGATGAAGCTGACGGCAGACCTTGTCACATTCCGTCATTGCCTTTATAAGTCTGTCGCCGAAATCCTTCGGGTGAGACGTCATAAACCGTATGCGCTCAACTCCGTCAACATCGTTTACCATGCGCAGAATATCGCTGAAATCAACATCCTCGTCAAGGTCCTTGCCGTAGGAGTTTACATTCTGACCGAGCAGGCATATTTCCGTTGTTCCGCTTTCCACAAGCGCTTTTACTTCCTTAATAATATCTTCGGGCTTTCGGCTGCGCTCACGTCCTCTTACATACGGAACAATGCAGTAAGAGCAGAAATTATTACAGCCGTACATAATGCTTACCCACGCCTTATCGGAGCTTTCGCGCACAATCGGAATATCCTCGGCAATAGAGCCGTCCGAATCCGCAATATCGGTAACGGTCTTTTTTTCCATTACCGCCTTATATAAAAGCTCGGGCATTTTGTAAAGCGCATGAGTTCCGAAAATCAAATCGACGTTTGTGTAAACCTTTTTTATTTTTTCGGTTATATGCTCCTGCTGAACCATACAGCCGCATACCGCCGTTATCATGCCCGGGCGCTCCTCTTTCATGTGCTTTAAAATTCCCAGTCTGCCGAATACCTTTTGTTCCGCATTTTCTCTTACGGCGCAGGTGTTGTATATAACCAAATCCGCATTTTGCTCCGTATCGGTAAATCCGTATCCGCATTCATGCAGCATACCCCGTATCCGCTCGGTGTCGTTTTCGTTTTGCTGACAGCCGTAGGTTTTCGTGCAGGCAAGCGGTGCATGACCGTTCACTGACGCAAAGTTATCGCTTATCCTGCACAGTTTTGCGGTGTATTCGCGCTGAAGCCGCATTTGCTCTTCAGTAATAGTATTTGCCATGTTTTCGTCTCCTAAAATTCGTAATCAACAGAACGTCTCTCACTTATGTTCGGGCGCACGTATTCCGACCCGACCGCCTTATGCTCGGGGTGAATGATATATGCACTCAAATCTTCCTTTGATTTAAACGTCGAAACTAGAACCACATCTGACGCAGCCACGGTATCATTAATGTTGATTCCTACCTGAATATCGACAAGCTCGTCTATTTTGTCCTTTAAAGCTTCAAGCTTTTCCTTGATTAAAGCGGCGGTTTCGGCTTTATCACAGCCTTCGTTAAGCCGCCACATTACTATATGTCTTATCATATTAAAAATCCTTTCTTATTTAATATATATTATTATACCATTAAATAAAAAAAATTTCAATGAATTTTCAAGAATAAATTGTTTTTCTTGCAAATTAGTGGTATAATAGAATAGAAACAGTATTTTTATAAAGGAAATTGACTATGAAAAAGTTTTTAAAAGCTATGGCAGTCACGGGCGGAGTACTGTTCGCCGCCAAGGGATTTGACAACAGAATAGAAGTCACCGATTATAAAATCACCTCAAAAAAAATCGGCAAAAGCTTTGACGGCTATAAAATCGTTCAAATATCCGATTATCATGCCGACACCGTCCCCGGACTGGTCGATGAAATTAAATCGCTCAAGCCGAACATAATCGTGTCGACGGGCGACTTGGTTCATGATACGGGCAGTTATAAGCCCGGGGTAAGGCTTATGGAGAGGCTTATAAAAATCGCACCCGTTTACTGCGTAACGGGAAATCATGATTTACTGCGTTCGGATTATAAGCATATGGAAGAAGAGCTTGACGCTCTGGGAGTTCGCACACTGCATAACGAGGGCGTGCTTTTAACGTCGGACGGCGGTGAGGAAATACGCCTTGTCGGAATTGACGACCCGTTTTCGGTTGAGAAATCGAATATCGAGGAACATATCGAAAATGCAATAGCGGAAATTCCGCAGTACAGCGGCTACAATATATTGCTGTTCCACAGGGCAAATCATATGGATTTGCTCAGTCACCGAGGCTTTGACCTTATCCTTGCGGGACATATGCACGGCGGTCAGTTCAGACTGCCGTGGGGGACGGGAGTGTGCGCACCCCGTTCAAGCTGGGGTTCAAATTCAAAAGCGCTGTTCCCGAAATATTTTGGCGGACTGTATAAAAACGGTAATACGCAGATGATTGTAAACAGAGGCTTGGGAAATCCCATGATTATCCCCCGTCTGTTCAACCATCCCGAAATTACGGTAATAGAGCTGGGTTCACAAGAATGACGGAGGCGGATTTATTTGAGCCTGTAAAGCGGCTGTTTGAGGGACAGGGCTTTTCGGTCAATGCGGAGGTTAAGGACTGCGACGTAACGGCGGTAAACGGCGATGAGCTTGTAATAATCGAGCTTAAAAGGAATTTATCGGTTACGCTTTTGGCTCAGGGACTGAAACGGCAGAGGTGCGGTGCGGACGTTTATGTTGCCGTACCCAAGCCGAAAAATTATTCGCCGAAAAAATTAAGGGACGTTTTTTCGGTTCTGAAAAAACTGGAGCTGGGGCTTATTCTTGTCACGATTCGGGGCGAATATTCCTTTGCGGAGGTGATTTTCAAGCCGAAAGAGTACAAAAAGCCTCAGAAGAACACGAAAAAGCGGAACGAAATTTTAAAGGAAATTGACGGAAGAACCGTTGATGTAAACATAGGCGGAGTGACGGGAAGAAAAATCGCAACGGCATACACGGAAAAGTGTATTAATATTGCGTGTATTCTTGATAAATACGGTCCGTTATCGCCAAAGGAAATCCGCTCCTACGGCGGTGATGAAAATTGCAGGAATATAATGGTATCAAATGTTTTTGGGTGGTTTGAAAAGCTCGGCAAGGCGCTGTACGGCATAACGAACGACGGCAGGCTCGGGCTTATGGAGTATCCCGAACTGGAAAGATATTATACAGAGAAAATAGAAAAATTTGATGCCGCTGACAGCGGCGAAACGGAGGAATAAAATGGCAAAAAGACAAACACGAAGCGAAGCGAGAAAAGCGGCGTTTACGCAGATTTTTCAGCTTGGTCAGCAGGGCGAAAACAAAGGAGAAATGATGGAAATGCTGCTTGCGGCAATGCCCGAATGTGAGGATAACCTCGGCTACATACAGGCCGCAGTAAACGGCGTTGACGAAAAAAAGGATATACTTGATGAAATAATTGCGTCACATCTGAAAAAGGGGTGGACAATACACCGTATATCAAAGGCGTCTCATGCAATACTTCTTCTTGCACTGTACGAAATGAAATATATTGACGACGTTCCCGAAAAAGTTGCGATAAACGAGGCGGTAAACCTTGCGAAGGAGTACGGCACGGACGATGACGCAAAATTCGTGAACGGCATACTCGGTTCAATCGTAAAAGCAGATGATTTATCAGGGATTTGACACAAGCAACTACACAACGTCCGTCGCCGCTCTTGACGATAACGGAGAATACGAGAACATACGCTCGATTCTGCCCGTAAAGCAGGGCGAACGTGGGATTCGGCAGTCGGACGGACTGTTTATGCACACAAAAAATATCGGCGCTCTGTATGAGCAGCTCAAAATCGACTTCAAAAAAACGGCAGCTGCTGCGGTAAGCGTGAAACCGAGAAATGCTGAGGGGTCATATATGCCTGTGTTTCTTGCGGGCGAGGCGTTTGCAAGAGGCGTTGCTCATTCCTTGGGCGTGCCGCTTTATGAGGTGTCGCATCAGGATGGACATATTGCCGCAGGAATATTTTCGGGCAATGCGGACGAGCTGCTTGACGGAGAATTTCTTTCGGTGCATTTAAGCGGCGGAACAACGGAAATTCTCAAAACAAAATTTAACGGCGCAGGCTTTGACAATGAAATCGTCGGCGGTACGGAGGACATCAGCGCAGGTCAGTTCATCGACAGAACGGGAGTATATTTGGGCTTGTCATTCCCGTGCGGGAAGGAGCTTGAACAGCTTGCGCTGGGGACAGTAAAATCCGAAATCAAGGGGACACTAAAATTGCCGATATGCGAAAGAAACGCATATATTTGTCTTTCGGGAGTGGAAACGAAAATAAAAGGCATGGTAAACGATTATCCGCCCCGGCTTATCGCAAGGGCGGTGCTTGAAAATACGGCTGAGACTTTATCCCGTGCGATTAATTCGGCGGTTGAAAAGACGGGTGCCGGCAGAATTTTGATAGTCGGCGGAGTTGCGTCAAATTCGATTTTACGGGAACGGTTTAACCAAAAAATTCACGGGCGGCTGTTTTTTGCGTCGGGCGAATTATCGACCGACAACGCAGTGGGCGTTGCATGGCTTGCCCGTGCAATATACGAAAGGGGACGCTTATGGAACCAAGAGTAGCGACGGTGTCGCAGATAAACGAATATATAAAACAGATTCTTGATAAAAACGTTATCTTGAATAACGTCTGGGTCAAGGGCGAGCTGTCGAATTTCAAGCTGCATTATTCGGGACATATTTATACGACCCTCAAAGATGAGGGCGGGGTGTTAAAGGCGGTTATGTTCAAAAGTGCGGCGTCAAGGCTTGCGTTTGCTCCGCAGGACGGCATGAAAGTTGTTGCCAGAGGACGTGTCGGAGTTTACGAAAACGGCGGAGTGTATCAGCTTTATATCGAGGAAATGATTCCCGACGGGGTCGGCGAGCTGTTTATAGCCTATGAGCAGTTAAAGGCGAAACTGCAAAGCGAGGGTCTGTTTGACGAGCGCTATAAAAAGCCGATACCGAGATTTCCGTCAAGGGTCGGCGTCATAACAGCTCCGACGGGTGCGGCGGTGCGTGATATAATAAACGTAATAACAAGGCGTTATCCGCTTGCGCAGATTACGCTTTATCCTGCGCAGGTTCAGGGTACGGGCTCGGCGCAGAGCGTTGCGGCAGGCATAGAATATTTCAACGAAACAAACAGCGCCGATACGATAATCGCAGGCAGAGGCGGAGGAAGTATCGAGGATTTATGGGCGTTTAATGAAGAAATTGTCGCACGTGCGATATTTAACTCAAAAATTCCGATTATTTCGGCAGTCGGGCATGAAACGGATTTTACGATTGCAGATTTTGTTGCGGATTTAAGAGCGCCGACACCGTCGGCGGCGGCGGAAATTGCCGTTCCGTCCGTTGCGGAGCTTGCGGCGGCAATTGAATCGGACAAGTCAAGGCTTATGCAGGCGCAGATTTCACGGCTGAGAAATTTACAGCTTAAAATAAATTCGCTAAAACTCAAAACGCCGCAGGAAATTATAAATGATAATTCACAGCGGCTTGACAACCTTACGCACCGCATGGAAAACAGCTTTAAGCTTACGTTAATGCAGAAAAAAAAGCTTTTGGGCGAGCAGTCGGGAAAGCTTAATGCGTTAAGTCCGCTGAATACGCTGTCGAGAGGATATGCAATTCCCGTCAAGGAGGACGGCACTGTTATACGCAGCGTCGGGGACACTAAAAAAGGTGACGAATTTACATTAAAGTTGAAAGACGGGGACATTAAAGCGGCGGTAATATGAAAAATAAACGGCATATTTTTAAGTAACAATCTGCTTGCTTCTTTTTCATATTAGATTTTTATGGAAGGAGAATTAAAACATGGCTTCATTTGAAGAACAGATAGTAAAGCTTGAAGAAACGGTCAGAAAGCTTGAAAGAGGAGATATATCGCTTGACGAATCACTTGCTTTATTCGAGGAGGGAGTAAAGCTGACAAAGGATTGTCAGGAACAGCTCAACAAGGCTGAAAAGAAAGTAAAAATATTAATAAACGGAGAAGAAGAGGATTTTGATGTTAATGAAAAACAGGCTTAACGGGGACACTAAATTAATCAATGATGCGCTTGTTAGATTTATGGCGCACGGCAACAATCCGCAGGCGAAAATTTATGACGCAATGGAGTACAGCTTATATGCGGGCGGTAAACGTCTGCGTCCGATACTGATGCTTGAAACGGCAAGAATGTGCGGTATCGAAAACGAAGAAACGGTACTTCCGTTTGCGTGCGCAATGGAAATGATTCATACATATTCGCTGATACATGACGATTTGCCCGCAATGGATAACGACGATTTGCGCCGTGGTATGCCGACAAGCCACAAAAAATTCGGCGAGGCAATGGCAATACTTGCGGGCGATGCACTTCTTAACAAGGCTTTTGAAACGGTATCGAACGTGAAAAATATCGAGCCGTCACTTGCTTTGAAAGCTATTTCCATGCTTTGCAATTCATCGGGAACGGAGGGCATGATAGGCGGTCAGGTTGTGGACATTGAGAGCGAGGGCAAAAAAATAGAGCTGTCACAGCTTCAATATCTGCACTTGCTGAAAACGGGTGCGATTATACGCTCGTCATGCACAATCGGGGCGCTGCTTGCAGGTGCGGACGACGATAAAATAAAGGCGGTCGATGAATTTGCGGCAAATTTAGGCGTTGCGTTCCAGATAAGGGACGATATTTTAGACGAAATCGGCACGACCGAGGAGCTTGGCAAGCCGACAGGCTCGGATGAGGCGGAGCATAAAAATACATATGTGACCTTGCTCGGCTTGGAAAAATCCGAGGCGCTTGTTGAGGAGTATTCCAAAAAAGCAATTACTGCGCTTGACGTTTTCGGAAATAGGGCGCAGTTCCTTATCGAGCTGACAAATTATCTTGTTCACAGAAATTCCTGAGGGGAGAGCAATAAATGAGTTTTTTCAGAGAGCTGTATGAAAATCAATGGCTTATAACGGCGTTAATAGGCTGGTTTGCGGCACAGCTTTTAAAAATTCCGATTACGTTTATTCTGGAACGCCGTCTGGATTTTTCAAGGTTTTGGGGTTCGGGCGGAATGCCGTCGTCCCATGCCGCATTTACAACGTCGCTTGCAGCGGCTATAGGGCTGACAATAGGCTTTGACAGCGCCGAATTTGCATTGGCGTTCGTGCTTGCGTTTATCGTAATGTACGATGCGGCGGGCGTAAGGCAGAATGCAGGAAAGCAGGCGAATATTTTAAATACGGTTATTGATTATTTAAAGCTTACTCAAAACGGCGAGCCGTATGAGCAGCTGAAAACACTGCTGGGTCATACTCCGTTCGAGGTGCTCGGCGGAGCGATACTGGGCGTGGTAATAGCAATTATACGTCATATATAAAGGGCTGTTGTATTTAGCGCAGACTTGAACTACACACGAAATTTTCGGGCATTTTACTTAATTTCGTGAGTTCTGCATCTAAATACAACAGCCAATAACCCCTAATTCAGCTCAAGCGTTCCGACAAGCTCCGAAATATTTTTAATTCCGAACCTATCCATGTATTCGCTTATTTCACGTTTTACATCAATAATCAAGTCGGGCTTTACAAACATTCCCGTTCCCAGTGCCACAAGCCTTGCGCCTGCAATCATAAATTCGATTGCGTCCGCACCGCTCATTACGCCGCCCATTCCGATTATCGGAATTTTTACGGCATTGTACACCTGATGCACCATTCTTACCGCAACGGGCATAACGGCAGGTCCCGAAAGTCCGCCCATATTGTTTGCAAGAATCGGTTTTCTTGTATTTATATCAATTTTCATTCCCAAAAGCGTATTTATCAGCGAAACTCCGTCAGCACCGCCGTCCTCTGCGGCTTTTGCGATTTCGGTTATCGACGTAACGTTAGGCGAAAGCTTGACGACAAGCGGTTTTTTACAGCGCTTTTTCACCTCGCCCGTCAGAATGAAAACCGTTTTCGGGTCTGTTCCGAAAGCAAGTCCGCCGTGCTTTACGTTCGGGCATGAAATGTTCATTTCGATTATCGCCGTATCCGTCTGTGACAGAATTTCCGCCATTTCGCAGTATTCCTCAATCGTGTTTCCCGACATATTCGCTATAACGTGAGTGTCAAGCTTTGCAAGTTCGGGCATTATATCCGAGGCAAAAAACTCAGCGCCCGGGTTTTGAAGTCCCACGCTGTTTAAAATTCCGCTCGGCGTTTCGGCGATTCTGGGCGCTTTGTTCCCGGCTCTTGAATGACGTGTAAGTCCCTTTGCGCCGAAACCGCCGTATTCCGACAAATCCGTGTATTCGCCGTATTCCTCGCCGAAACCGAATGTTCCCGATGCCGTTACAATCGGATTTTTAAATTCAATTCCGCAGTAGTCTATCCTTAAATCAGCCATTGAGCGTCACCTCCGTTGAGTAAAATACGGGACCGTCCTTGCACACGCGCACTTGACCGTCCATTCCGTCCTTGTTTGTCTGACAGGTGCATACAAGACAAGCGCCGATTCCGCATCCCATGCGCTGTTCCATGGAAATCTGACACGGAATATATCTGTCCTCCGCAATTTTCTTTACGGCTCTGAGCATCGGCAAAGGTCCGCAGGCATAAATCATATCCGTCATGCCGTTATCAATAAATTCTGCCGCCTTGTCTGCGATATATCCGTTATATCCGTAGCTGCCGTCGTCAGTGCCGACCGTTACGGATTTTGAAACGGCTTTAAATTCGTCCTCCATAATAACCCTGTCTGCGGTGCGGAAACCCAGAAACACATCGGAGTGCGTCTTTTTTGCAAGGCTGTATAACGGAAATACGCCGATTCCTCCGCCGATTATGACGGAATTTTCTGTCGGTAAAATTTCAAAGCCGTGACCCAAAGCCCCCATTATGTTTATAAAATCACCGATGTTAAATTCGGACAAAAGCTCTGTTCCCCTGCCTTTTACCTCAAAGATAAATCTTACGTTGCGTTCGTCAAAATCACAAATGCTTATCGGTCGGCGCAAAAATACGCCGCCGCCGCATTGAATATGAAGAAACTGACCGCACTGCGCCGATTTTGCGATTTCGGGAGCTTCTATTGTGAAGTCGAAAATTCCTTTAATCGGTTCTGATTTTTTTATTAATTTGCAATTATATGTTTTTTTCATATTAATCTCCCAAAACAGAGTTTATTTCTTCTTTCATTCTTATTGCCTCGGCTCTTGCCGCCTCGGCAAACTGTTCTTCCGCCCAATCGCCTTTTTTATATGCGCACATAATTCCTCTTGACGAATTGACAATCGCACCCAAGCCGTCCTCATTAAAGCACGGCACAACGTCCTTTGCGCCTCCGCCCTGAGCGCCGTAGCCGGGGACAAGAAAATACGACTGCGGCATGAGCTTTCTTAAAATCTGCGCCTGCTCGGGATATGTAGCGCCCACAACAGCGCCGACAGCGCCGTAGCCCGATTTTCCTATTGTGTCGCTGTTCCAGTTATTTACACATTCCGCAACTCTTTCAAATATCTTTTTATCGCCGTTATCCAAATCCTGCAATTCGCCGGACGACGGGTTCGATGTCTTGACAAGCGCAAAAATGGATTTATCGTATTCTTTGCAGTCGTTCACAAACGGTAAAATTCCGTCCGTTCCCAGATACGGGTTTACCGTTACGCTGTCAACATCGCACGGCGAAAATTCCTCGCCGTCAATATCGACTTTGCCGAGATATGCCTTTGAATACGCCTCGGCGGTCGAGCCGATGTCGTTCCGCTTAACGTCAAGAATTACATAAAGTCCCTTTTCCTTTGCATATCGGATTGTTCTGTGCAGAATTTCCTCGCCGTACAGTCCGTACATTTCATAAAATGCGCTCTGCGGCTTTACCGCCGGAACAACGTCGTACAGTGCGTCTATCAGAGACTTGTTGAAAATCCAGATAGCCTCGCACGCACCCTTTAAATTTTTGCCGTAATTTTCATAGCTGCGTTCCTTGATGAATTTGGGAACGTATTCTATTTTCGGGTCAAGACCCGCAACCGACGGGTTGTTTTTCTCTTTGATTTTCTCTACCAATAAATCAACAGACATATAATAATTTCCTCCTATTATATTAGTTCGCAAAAAAGCAAGTAGCAACCTTTTTGCTTCTTTTTTGCGTTCTTATATTATATTAACTCGCTGTGGCTTATTATAAGTTTCCCTCCCAGTATAACATATTCGGGCTTTCCGAAAAGCTCCCATTTGTCATACGGTGAATTTTTGCTCTTTGACTGGAACGCCGAAACATCAACCGTCCACGGCTTTTCGGGGTCGAACACCATAATGTCCGCACGCTTGCCGATACCGAGCGTTCCCTTTGAAATTCCGAGAATGTTCGACGGGTTGAGCGACATTTTCTCTATAAGCTGAGAAAGCGTAAGTACGCCCTCCTTTACAAGGCATTTTATTCCAAGCCCGAGCGATGTTTCAAAGCCGATAATTCCGTTAAGCGCCTCGCCGAACTCGCAGTTTTTCTCGTCCTCATGGTGCGGCGCATGGTCGGTAACGATACAGTCAATCGTTCCGTCCGCAAGTCCCTCTTTGATTGCCGCAACATCATCGTCCGTTCTTAACGGCGGATTCATTTTCGCATTGGTGTTATATCCCTCGCACGCTCTTTCCGTCAGCGAAAAATAATGCGGACACGTTTCGCACGTTACACGGACTCCCCTGCTCTTTGCATGGCGTACAAGCTCAACGCTGCCCCTTGTGGACACATGCGCAATATGTACGGGCACTCCGATTGATTCGGCTATAATAATATCTCTTGCGACCATAACCTCCTCGGCGGCACGCGATATTCCTCTTAAACCAAGCTCCGTTGCGACGTCGCCCTCGTTCATATATCCGTTGTCGGCAAGTCCCAAATCCTCGCAGTGGGAAATTACCTTCATATCAAACATATCCGCATATTCCATTGCACGGCGCATAAGTCCGCTTTCCGTTACGGGACGGCCGTCGTCGGAAATTGCAACCGCTCCGGCAAATTTCATTTCGCCGATTTCCGCAAGCTCCTCACCCTTTAAGCCCTTTGAAACAGCGCCTATCGGATATACGTCCGCATAGCCTGCCTCCTTTGCTTTCTGCTTTATAAACGCTATCGTCCCCGCATTATCCGTTACGGGATTGGTGTTCGGCATACACGCAACCGATGTAATTCCGCCTGCCGCCGCCGCTCTTGTTCCCGATTCGATATCTTCCTTATATTCATATCCGGGCTCACGCAGATGACAGTGCATATCAACAAGCCCCGGGGCAACAATTTTGCCCGATGCGTCTATAATTTCGGTATCAAATCCGTCAGGCTCTATGTTCGGTTCGATTTTTGCTATAACGCCGTCCTCCGCCAAAATATCGGCAATTCTGTCAACATTGCCTGACGGGTCGATAATACGTCCGTTTTTAATTAAAAGCTTCATTCCGCAGCACTCCTTAATCTGTTATTTATAAGCAGGTCCATTACCGCCATTCTGACAGCCACGCCGTTTGTAACCTGCTCGTTTACAACGCTTTGGTTTCCGTCTATTATGCTTGTCGAAAGCTCAACACCTCTGTTTACGGGGCCGGGGTGCATTATGATAGCGTCCGGCTTTGCAAGCTTTAAGCGCTTTTCGTCAATGCCGAAAAATCTGCTGTATTCCCTTATGCTCGGGAACAAGCCGCTTTTCTGACGTTCAAGCTGTATTCTCAGACCCATAACAACGTCAGCGTCAACGATTGCTTCATGTACGTTGTTAAATGCCTTTACGCCCATTTTCTCGATTCCCTGCGGCATAAGCGTTGACGGACCGCCCACGCTGACCTCAGCGCCGAGCCTTGTCAGACCGTAAATGTTGCTGCGCACAACTCTGCTGTGCTTGACATCGCCCACTATTGCGACCTTCAAGCCCTCGATTCTGCCCTTTTTTTCAAGCATTGTGAACATATCTAGCAGTGCCTGCGTGGGGTGCTCGTGCATACCGTCGCCGGCGTTTATGACGGACGCTTCAACCAGCTCCGAAAGCTTATGCGGAGCGCCGCTCATCGAATGGCGGACGACAAGTATATCCGTCTGCATTGCGTTTATCGTTGCGGCGGTGTCTATAAGGGTTTCGCCCTTTGCGACCGATGAACCCGACGAAGTAATATTTGCGGCGTTGGCGCTCATGTACTTTGCGGCAAGCTCAAAGGACAGCCTTGTCCGAGTGCTGTTTTCGTAGAACAAATTCACAACCGTCTTGCCTTGCAGATTATGTATCTTTTTTTTGGGAGCAAGAAGATGCTTTTTCATGGTTTTTGCAGTTTCGAGAATGTTCAGTATCTCGTCTGCGCTCAAATCCCGAAGTCCGAGTAAGTCCTGTTTCATATTTATAAATTTAACCTCCATTTCGCTATAATCGGTGGTACAAATCTAACATTAAAAAGAAGCAAGCCGGGTTGCATGGGCGAGCAGTGGACGTAGTCCACGACCAGCCGTAATGTCGCTCGAAATTAATCCGCCGATGTATGTTGATACTCGGGTTGCATGGGCGAGCAGCAGACGAAGTCTGCGACCAGCCTTCAAGGGTTGATTTCGAGATGAGATGCGCCGCTTATTTTTTATGTTATTTCTATTATATAATAAAATTCCGTACTTGTCTATACGGAATTGAAAAATCTGTGAAATTTTTTGTCAGTTTATAATTTTTATTTCCAAAATACAGTCAATATCTCTATACCATTCTACAGCCTCGTAAAACAATTCAATAATTTCGGCGGAAAGCGGGGTCAGCTCCTTATCCGCCGTTTCCAAGCCCTTTACATAAATTACGGCGGGGATGATAATATCGGATGTGAGCAGATCCCATATTGCGTCTAAATTTTTACCGCACCAATCGGGGAACTCCAAGCCCGCGATTATGCGTTCAAAAAATTCATAATATGTACGTACGCCGTTAAAATCAATTGTATATTCCTTCATATAAAAGCTTCCTTTCGTTAAAAAATACACAAAAAAGAGTATAAGAAACGGTAAAAAATTGGAATAATCCTAAAAAATACTGATTTCACCTTGACTTTCACGCTTATTTGGTGTATTATAATATACTGTATTATAGTCTCTAAAAATAGGCTTTAAATACATAAGCTGATTTTAATTACGGTATTATTCTACCATGATTATATGCAAAAATCAAGAATAAAATTCTGTATATTTTTTACAAATATACTTAGGCTTAATAGGATAAAAGGATTTGCGCAGCAATCGGCGGAACACTAAATTTTAATGAGGTGAAAAAATTACATGGTGCATGAAGTACAGGAAGGAAAGAATAGCCGTCTGAGCTATTCCAAAATCAGTGAGGTTCTGGATATGCCAAACCTTATTGAGGTACAGAAAAATTCCTATATGTGGTTTTTGGAAGAGGGATTAAAGGAAGTTTTCCATGACGTTTCCCCTATCACTGACCATGCGGGAAAGCTCGTTCTTGAATTTTTCGACTATAAGCTGGACTACAACCCCAAGTACAGCGTTGAGGAATGTAAGGAACGTGACGCAAAGTATGCCGCTCCCCTAAAAGTCAGCGTCAGACTTATCAACACCGAAACGGGCGAAATAAAGGAACAGGAAATCTTCATGGGCGATTTTCCGCTTATGACCGAGCAGGGTACCTTTATTATTAACGGCGCAGAAAGAGTTATTGTCAGTCAGCTGACACGTTCGCCCGGAATTTATTATGAGTTCCAGAGGGATAAGACGGGTAAGCCGCTCTACGCCTCAACGGTTATTCCGTACAGAGGCGCATGGCTTGAATACGAAACGGATTCAAACGACGTTTTCTCAATCAGAATCGACAGAACAAGAAAGCTCCCCGTTACCGTTTTCCTCAGAGCCATGGGCTTAGGCTCAAATGCCGATATTTTAAGTATGTTCGGCGAGGATATAAAGCTGAAGGCTACGCTTGAAAAAGACCCCACAACCAATATGGACGAGGGACTTCTGGAAATCTATAAGAGACTCCGCCCCGGCGAGCCGCTTAACGTTGAAAATGCGCAGTCACTTCTATATAATATGTTCTTTGACCCCAAGCGTTACGACCTTGCAAAGGTGGGACGCTATAAATTCAACACAAAGCTTGCAATATCGGCAAGAATCAAGGGTCATGTCAGTGCAAATAACGTATGCGACCCCAGAACGGGAGAAATTCTCGTTGAGGCAGGTCAGAAAATCGACCACGATACGGCAATGAAAATCGAGCGTGCGGGCGTAAATCTTGTTGAGCTGATAATCGAGGAACAGCCCGTAAGAGTGTTCTCAAACAATATGGTATACCCCGAGGAATTTGTTGATTTCGATATTTCCGATATGGGCTTTACAAAGGTAAGAAAAGAGGTTCTTGACGAAATCCTTGCCGAGTATTCGACCGAGGAGGAAATAAGAGAACAGCTTGAATTGAGAGCAGATGAGCTTTCACCAAAGCACATAACAAAGGACGATATGTTTGCGTCGATAAACTACTGCTTAAACCTTGCGCTGGGTACGGGAACGATTGACGACATCGACCATCTTGGCAACAGACGTTTAAGATGTGTGGGCGAGCTTTTGCAGAATCAGTTCAGAATCGGTCTTTCACGTATGGAAAGAACGGTTCGCGAAAGAATGTCAACGCAGGAAATGGAGATTATCACTCCGACCTCGCTTATAAATATACGTCCCGTTGCGGCTACGATTAACGAATTTTTCGGTTCGTCGCAGCTGTCGCAGTTCATGGACCAGCCGAATCCGCTTGCGGAGCTGCGTCACAAGAGACGTATATCGGCATTGGGTCCGGGCGGTTTGTCAAGAGAGCGTGCGGGATTTGAAGTCCGTGACGTTCACTATTCCCACTACGGAAGAATGTGTCCGATAGAAACGCCTGAAGGTCCTAACATCGGACTTATAACATCGCTTGCAACGTTTGCGAGAATCAATGAGTACGGCTTTGTTGAAGCTCCGTACAGAAGAGTTGATAAGGAAACGGGCTGCGTAACCGATGAAATCGTATATATGACAGCCGACATCGAGGACGAATATATTGTCGCACAGGCAAACGAGCCGCTTGACAAGGACGGCAGATTTATAGATAAGAGAGTTTCGGCACGTTATAAAGATGAAATTGTCGAAGTAAGCCCCGAAAGAATCGACTACATGGACGTATCGCCCCGACAGCTTGTTTCGGTTGTTACGGCTTGTATTCCGTTTTTGGAAAACGATGACGCAAACCGTGCGCTGATGGGCTCGAACATGCAGTGTCAGGCAGTGCCGCTGCTTACAACCGACTCGCCTATCGTGGGTACGGGTATTGAATATAAGGTTGCAAAGGACTCGGGAAGTGCGGTTCTTGCAAGAGAAGACGGAGTTGTCGAAAAGGTTTCGTCCGAGGAAATAGTAATCAAGGGCGCGAGCGGAACAAGACACACGCATAAGCTTATAAAATTCGCACGTTCAAACCAGTCAACGTGTATAAATCAAAGACCTATCGTTAAAATGGGCGAAAAGGTTAAAAAGAACGATATTATCGCAGACGGTCCCGCAATGGATAACGGAGAGCTTGCTCTGGGCAAGAATATCCTTATCGGATTTATGACGTGGGAGGGCTACAACTACGAGGACGCTGTTCTTATCAGCGAAGAACTTGTTAAGCATGACGTGTTCACCTCAATTCATATGGAGGAATACGAGTGCGAGGCAAGAGATACAAAGCTCGGCCCCGAGGAAATAACAAGAGATGTTCCGAACGTTTCGGAGGACGCATTGAGAGACCTTGACGATGAGGGTATTGTCCGCATAGGTGCTGAGGTTAAGCCGGGCGACATACTTGTCGGCAAGGTAACGCCAAAGGGCGAAACGGAGCTTACGGCTGAGGAAAGACTGTTAAGAGCAATCTTCGGTGAAAAGGCAAGAGAGGTAAGAGATACCTCATTGAGAGTTCCCCACGGCGAATGCGGTATTATAGTAGACGTAAAGAAGTTCACACGTGCAAACGGCGACGAGCTTTCGGCAGGCGTAAATGAAGTTGTATGCTGTTACATCGCTCAGAAGAGAAAAATCTCCGTCGGCGACAAGATGGCAGGCCGTCACGGTAACAA
>CAKSGG010000016.1 GCA_934454215.1 uncultured Clostridia bacterium | reverse complement strand
TTACATCACTGTTTCCAAAATCCACATTTTCAAATAAAATACTGTCATTACCATAAGTACCAACCACGGAACCGTCAGATATGAGTCTGGGATTCAAGGCTTCTTTAAATTTTATTTTGCCGAAAGCGTCTTTAAATCTATTTTCCGCATATGTGTATTGAAAGGCTTTATTTAAAGGCCGCAAATCGTTCCAAGAAAATATTTTAAACTGATACGCTCCATTACTGTTAGGTTTATTAAGTACAAGATTAAATTCACCTGATTCATTCGTTTCATATTTATCAACATCAAGCAAAACGCTTTCTTGATAATCTGTTATCGCTCCGATTACCGATGAAGATGTACCGCTATTCCCGGATATGTAATATTGGTCGTTTTCATCAGTCACAATCAGTGAATATGCATTATTTACAGATGCACGGCGTTTCTGTACATTTATCCCCCAAATTCCTGCAGATTTGTATTCTAAGCATTTAATATATACATCATGTATTCCTTGTATGTTGTTAATCGGAACAATAATCTCATTGATGCTGTCTTTAAATGAAGCAGTGCATTTAACTGTCACTTCTTGATAATCTGCATTTTCATGCGTACCTGTTGCAACAAGCAGTCTATCCCCCGTATTATATCTGTCACCGCTGTAATACAAACAAAGTGCTTGGCTGTCATCTCCAAAATCTATAGATTCAAAACACAACCATTGTCCCGACTCATTTAAACACGCTGCTCCATACTTATCATATGTAACTTGCTCACTTGCCGCATCAGCTTTGAAAATTTCAAACATTGTGTTATTCTCAGTCTTAAGGCTAACCTGATTCGTCAAACTGCATCCTGTTGAGAACCATTTTTGAAGAGGATAGTCGTTTAAGGATAGCCCAAACTTTCCTAAGAACGAATAACCCGCATTAATATTATTCCACGCATTCACATAACTAAAAGAATTAGGATATTTAGATAATCTAGCGATATGCAAATAACTTTCATCAGTGCTGATTTTGCTATTATCATAAAAGACAATATTGTTATAACATTCTACCATTTGAGAGTAATTATCCCAATAGATGCCGGCAGCATAACCGTCAGTAACCCACGAATTGCCAATTATGTTATTGTGAAACTGAAGCTTTCTCCTTTCGTCTCCCAAAACAGAACCGTATGCATAAATTGCGCCATTATCTCTAGTGGATATATTTGCATTTAAAAAATCATTATACGCAATATCACATGCCACCCATGGCGCTAAGCCTTCTTGTTCGGCCAGCGGATATGTCCATGAAGAAAGATTGAGAGAGGCTCTTCCGGTTTTTTCTATGGTGTTGGCATATAATGAATGCCCTCCTCTAACCTTGGTAATATCGTCAAGAGGGGAACAGAATATATAAACACCGTTAGTTCCTCCACCCATATATCCACATTCAGATATAAAGTTATTCTCAACATAGCTGTATGAGCCGGATAAGCATATACCGCCTGCGGCACTGTACAGGATGGTTGAATTCAGTACGGCGTTATTTTTGCCGCCTAAATAAAAGCCAACTTCGCCTCTATATACTGCTGTATCTGAATCATATATATCGTGTACGCTGTCACGACTGTCAATAAATCCGTTTTCCGTATCATCGGTATATGTAAAATGCGAGATATATTTATGAGTGCCGCCATTGATAACGCACATTTGACTGTTATTTAATTTCATTCCTCCGCCAATAGTATTGATTCCAACTAAATGAATATACTCGTTATCGGCAAGGTCAACCGTAATCTGGCGCTTTTTAGCTTCAAGATTTAATGTTCTGGCATTTTTACCTTTCGGCGGCTTAATATACAGCTTCCCATCCCCCCAAAACCATTCGCCGGGAACATCAATTGCATTTTTAGTATTGGTTATATACGCAAAATCAAAATGGCTGTCTGAATCATCCCCGCCTACCGTATGCCACAGTCTTGTTGATTTCTTTCCTAAATACAGCTTGCTGCTTTCCGAAGCCGTGATTTTTGCCGTAGCCACGCCGTAACCTCTGCCATGCAAAGTTACAAGCGTTCCACCAACCCAATAATTATCAGGCTGATTTAAATCAGTCGTACTTGTTGCAGTGTCCGCAGTACCACTAAGCGTCACTTGTATATTTCCCTGAGTTGGCCAAAGGGGACTCAAATCAAGTTGTTGAGGATAATACCTTCGCGACGTATGCGAATTCGGATGTCTTGCCTCAGCAAGGGCTTCACCATTATAAAACACTTGGTTTCTACCATCCCCCAAATCCCAGTCTACATTATATACACAAAGTCCATTTTCCTGATAATCCGGAATTCCGATACTTTCAAGCGCAGATATTGTGACGTTGCCCCCTTCCTCTGCTTCAAATATAATCGGATTATTGGCAGTACCATTATTTCGGGGATTTAATATTTCCTTATAAACACCGGAACCTACAATAACCCTGTCGCCGGCATCAGCTACTTCACACACTTTACTCAGCGTGGCAAATGGTCTGTCATAAGTACCCGGATTATCATCATCTGCTGCTTCAGTCTGAGCAACATAGTAGACTGTTTGTTCTTCCACGGTAAAGAATTTACTGAAATCCTCTTTTACTAATTCGAATATATCATCACTTACTATATTTTTGGCAAGGTCACGCCAATCAATAACCATATAGTCGTCTTTGGTTAAAACAGTCTTTCCAATTGCTTCTGCGTAATATTTAACAGGTATATATACATTATCGTTAATTTGTAAGGTATTATTTGAAATTTCAACATATTTACCGTAACCTGTCTGCTTGTAAAGTTTATGATTATTGTATACAAACTCAACATTATCTGCCCTTAAAATGAATTTATTCTCTGTCTGTTCATAATAATATCCAAAAGCTCTGGAAAATGTATGTATTGGCAAATATACTATGCCGTTTTCATAATAGGGATTTTCTTTTGGGTTATTATAATTAATATACCGATTAGCTCCATATACTTTTATAACCGGTGAATGTATATTTATAATCACAGCAGTCCGGACAGCATCTTCATAGTCAGTAAATGCGACTTCAGGACGCTGTTCAGCAGTAAAGTTGACGGGGCCTATATAAGAAACAGATTCAGGTATTTTATGGAAAACGACACTACTAACCGTAATGACTCCACTACAATTAAATTTAATTTTGCAATCGCCCTTACGAATAATTTCAGGGAAATATATAATAGCCGAACTGCTTCCATCCTCTGCATTATGCAACAATTCTGTTTCATCATTTATTGAAACTTGAATTGAAGCACTTCCTACGACATTATAATTAATCTGAAGATAATCACTGTCAAAAGGAAGATAAAACTCTTCTTCGTCATTTGCAATAGTCATCTCATATACTTGTGCACCAATAGTATAACCAAAGCTATAATCTGAAGCAAAGACACTCAGAGGTTGTAATAACAGAAACAAAACCAAAATCAGAGACATTTTTTTCATAAAAGTTCCCCATCCTTTTTACAAAGCTGAAAATATTTTCCGGAAAAGTCGATATGCTGCCGCGCGTACCCTCAGGCGCAACGTGTATTAATACCCACTTTTTATATTGGGCAACTTAAAATTGCGGTGCGGTTGATACCGCACCGCAAGAAATTCATATTACTCCGTGTATGTGGAAGCAGGTGCGAGAGGTTTAAGATTTACAATATCTCTCCAAAGGAATACCGTAACTGTCTTACCCTCAATTTCATCAGCAGTAACGTTTGATAAGGTTGCAGATGTATTATTCCAGCCATAGTCGGCTCTTAAACTATTGTCATTCTGAGCACCATTCGGAAATACAGTATTAACTCTTACATCTTGAATATTTAGTGCAGAAAGCGCTTGTGTGCTGGCATTAACATCATAAAAACATACTATATAATTGAAGTCCCCTTTGATATAAGACATATTCACAGGCACGCTGATATCATATGTACCGTCACCATTATCAACAACACTCACTTCTCCGTAAATTTCTTCACAATTTTTGCTTAATTCCTTAAATTTAATCATAAATAGTCTTACGCTGTAACCATGTGTTGTTACAATGCGAACATCATGCACGCCTGTAATGTTTTCATACAGAACAGTATAGTGTGATGTCGGGTTCATTGAACCTTTAAAGTCACTTGTGTAAACGGCAGCCAGCCTGCCATATTCGACAAAAACACCGTTATCCTCAACGTCAACCTGAATAATGATATCTCCAAGCGTGCTTAGATTAGCATCTCCTGTCTTTGAGCTTTTTCCGTATTGAATCATAGCGGCAAGGCTTCGATTTGTTTCATTACCAAAATCAACATCATTAAATTCAAGATATCCGTTTGTAACTTTAGAGTTATTAACCGCTAAGGTACCGCTGACATCATTTGCACCAGAAAAATAGTCTGTGCTCCATGAGGAATTGTAGTATACATTCTGAAGAGCATAGGCGTCTGTTTCCTTTGCAAAACGGAAAGAATTAACGCACCATCCAGCTCCGCATACTGCTATGTCCCTTGTATTTGATTCTTGAGAAGAATCAACGATACCGTCGAGAGCGCTGCCCGAATTAAACATAAACTGATAATCAACAAGACCCGAAGCATTGTTTTCCTTATCAAAACCATAAGCTGCCTCGTTAAAGTAATGATTTTGATACATAATTTCATAGGCGGCAATTGCAGCGGAATCTGTAATAGCCTCATCGGCGCCGTTTAGAGTCATCGATGTGATTCTTTGATTGTTTACAGAATTTACCGTAGTATTTGCGGGCAAAGCATATATCCTGAGTTCCTGATATGTTCTGTTCATTTGATCCACCGACAATTTCATAATTACAGAGGTAGGAGCATCTGTTCCAAATTCCATATTGCCCAGATAAAGAATACCAGCTCCGACTAAGTTCCACGCATAACGATTACCTAAAGCATCTTTTACAGGATTCGCGCCGGTAATGTAATGCGGCGAAGATGCACTCGTCAAATCTGCAACGTTTATCGTTGTATAAGCGTCGGTCGTTTCCGAGGCATCTGCAAAGACTGCAGGATAAATAACCATCGTACACATGATAATAACTGCAACTGTCAAGGTAACTATTTTTTTCATTGAAAACCCTCCATATAATATTTTTTTTCATATCACCAAGTCAAATATATATCATTTTTAACCCATATTCAAGGCAAAATCAATCAAAAATAACAAAATCGTTCAAACATCTACTTCCTTATTATACATATTGCAACCGGCTTGCCTGAATAAGCGTTGATAACAACAAAGCTCCCCCCCGAAACAGCGATGTTATCCAAAATATCATCCTTAGTACCCAATGTTATAGGATAATCCCTTAAAGACGAATCATATATATAAATATTGGCAGATGCTGCATTGTAAACTTCATCATACTCAAAAAGCTTAAAGAATGTGCCACTCTTTACTTCTACATTCCCCATACGGCAGCTACGGGCAGAAGTAAAGCTCTCGGAAGTGTTGTCGCGGTCAATCGTCCTTTCGCTCATATCAAACATTTTTTCAATATTGAGAGCGTATCCGTTCTTGCTTTTAATCCGAACAGAGTCGCCTATGGCTATATCGGACGCGGTAGCCATAACGGTATCATCCACAAGGACGGTTTGTAGCTTTCCTGCACAATAATAGATAATTTTAGTCATTATCTTATCCTTTGCTTCATCAAATACAGAGGAAAAATCGCATATATAGCAAACTATATCGCTACTTGTTTCTCCAATCGAATTAACCACCTTAAAAAACTCAACGTCATCTGCAAACTGGTCAAGCACATATACATCTGTGGTAAGCTTATGAATATCAGTGGAGTATGCCTTAACTTTGTAAGAATATCCCGAAACAAACAGATCACGCGCATTTTCAACAAGGTAATATTCATCCGTACCGCTTGGAGGGATACAAAAGGCAATAGCGCTGCCGCTATCCGTTGCATAACCGCCTATTGAACCAGACCCACTGTTGTATGACTGATTTGCAGTATTATGATATATCAGGCGGACAGAGTTTTCCTTCTCCCATGAGTTTTTTCCTACCGGTGTATTCCCTGTATGGTCATACGGAAAATCAATGCTTGTTATATAGCCGTTACTGTTCACACCATACATGACCAAACCTCCCGCACCGTTTAACGAGGTTATGAGATAATATATCTCATCAGCATTCTTGTAGGATTTACCGTCAATCTCCACCCTCTTTTGACATTCATAAATACCCATATCACCGTTTTGGCTGAATATTTTAACCTTAACCGTCTTATCAAGTCCCTTTCCCCCATCGGCACCGATAAGATATCCATACAGATTCGTAATTTCCTTGAAGTGTATCATAACTACCTCACCTGCGGCATTGAGATAAAATACAGCTTCATCTCCTATGCAGAGTTCATTGTTGTCGGTCGAATATTTAACCTTGTCGGACAGTTTGTACTTTTTACCGTTTACTTCCATAATATTATCATCGCTCAAAGAATTAACTACACCGCTTGCGCTTTTACGCGCAATGATAATCTCGCAAACCTTAGTTCCTTCAAAATCAACGGCTTCTTTAACAGTAAGTACATTACCGCTTGTAACGTTATATATATCGGATGCATCCAGTAGAGCGCCATAGTGGTTCTTGACAATCAGCACAGCGTCTGAAATATCAATTTTTCCGCTGCCGTACTTTTCATATATAACATCATCAGAAATATAGTCCACAACAAGGTCGTAAGTATCCGTCATTTCGATAATATCGTATCTATTGTTGCCGTCATTGTCTACCAGTGTAATACTGCCTCGAAAATCATCAAAAACACTTGTATCGTATTTATTAAGCACTACACGGTTGTATATGAAATCTACGCTTTTGTCCATATTTAAAGTTATTACTTTGCCTTGCTTGTTATAATATTTAAGCTGCATGGAAGTGTAGGATATAAAATCATCATCCTCAAACGTAACTATAGTATTGCCTTTCTCCTCTATGCACACTAGGCTACGCATATCGCCATCATTGGTATAGTAGAAATTAACACTTCTGCCAAGCATTGAGGATGCGTCCGTATCTCCCTCTTCAAATCTGACGCCGTCTATTGTAACAACATTTTCTCTGAGTTTTGAGGTTCCTGTCAATGTAGTATACATATTGCCGTCTACAATACCGGTATCTTTAAGAATACTATGATAAACACTGAGACTCGTATCATTTCCTTTTGAAATACGCATCCACCCTGTGCCTATTTGTGTAACAACAGCCATTTTCGACTCCAAAATGTTGTATGCCAACTGAAGCATATCACCCTTTGTCAAAACATCATTCACTACTGTCACATTTTTAAATATGTCTTTGCTTTTTATATATGTAAGACACGCAGCGGCATAGTCAGCGCTCATCTTTGCTTTTTCAGCATATCCCAGTATATATGCGCTAAGCTTAGCTGCAGTTATTAAATCCGCATTATCATTACGGTCTATTCCCATACGCTCCGCCAAAAAAGTGATATTTTCCTCGTTATCCGAAATATTCATAATCCTTGCCCCGAATTTAATCATATCCTCGGAAGTAATTTTTTTATTAACGGAATAACTGTTCCCTGCAGTTTCTTCTAATATCCCAACGCTGTGCAGAAGTCTGTATGCTTTTTCAAATTGGGTGCCCGCAATATCAGTTGGGAAAGCGCCCTCTACATCGCCGAAAGAGTATGAGGAAAATTTGAAAGCTCGTACGTTACCCAAAGCGCGCCTGCCTGTAAGCTTAAGATACACGGTATGCACACCCACAATCTCTGAGTTGTTCACACTTACAGACTGCCACTCAAAAGTATTCCAACCCGGTGTAGCTACAATCAACATACTCGCTATCGGTTCGCTCGTAAGAGAATCAATATATACCTCCACAGTGCCTCCCTCGTAGCCGGGCTGCACACCGATATATAACATGAAATCCTTGATATCACCTTGACCGAAGTCAATATTATCGTACTTAGCCCATGCTCCTACTACGTTACTTCCCAAAGTGGTTCCGTAAGGCGTCGGATTCTTAACCAATCCCTCATATTCGGTTGCGATTTCACAAAGGATTTCTGTATTTGCGGGCAGGAAGCCTGTCTCATCAGATTCCTCCGCATGCGAGGTCATTACTGCTGAAACGCTCATGAAGCATACAGCGCAAACAAAAGCCAATATCATTTTGAATCTATTCATTCATATCATCACCTTTCATCGCCTAATCAAATATTTATATACAAGAACCGCTGCTTCTGCTCGGGAAGCTCTGCGTTCGGGGCCGAAAAGTCCCATACCCACACCGTTCATAACCCCGGCTTTGGCTAACCCCATTACAGCTTCTGATGCATAGGGACTTACATTTCCATAGTCAACGAATGAAACGCTGGAATTAATAACTTCTGTAGCGCCGTCTACATCCAGCACAGTTCTGTAAAGCATTACGGCCATCTGTTCACGTGTTATATTATCATCTTTCCCAAAGTTTCCATCATCATATCCGTTTACCCAGCCTTTTCCATATGCCGTAGCTACATACGGATAATACCATGCACTTTCCGAAATATCGCTGAAACTACATTCAGCATTTTCATCAATTCCTCCAAATCCAAGCACCAGTATCTTAACAAACTCTTTTCTGGTGACAGAATCTCCCGGATAAAAAAGGTTCTCCGCTTTTCCGCTAATAATTCCTGCTTTTGCAAGGTATAGAACCGCTTCTTCCGCCCAAGTATAATCCGCAAGGTCAGAAAACGTAATATCCCCTTTTTCCTCGTCAGAACGGATTTCCGGTAATTCAGAAGAAGGAGGTTCAATAACGGGAACTTCTACCTTGTAGCTACCGCCCCCTCTGCTCTCTCCTCCGCTGCTGCTGTTGCTGTCGGACGAGTTATTCTGAACTTTTTCATATTCTGTTTCCAAAAGTTTTACGAGTTCTCCAAATACGCTAAAATCTGTATTTAAAAATTCATTTGCCACGGACTTTCGTCTGTTATCCGAAAGCTCCTGATATTTATTAACATAAGATGAATTTAATATACTTCCAAAATCGGCTATAAGCTCGTCTATTACACCCCATGCAATTTGATTGGAGAACATAGTGAGCGTAACGGCTTCTCTGAAAATTTCACAAAAGCGTTCTGTCGAAGCAAGCGGGCGTTCAGATTTTATAATTTCATTCATCTTATCTGCAAGTACAGTCTTGCCTATGTTCGCAAAATACTTACTGTAATAATAATCCTCCTGAAGTCCTATAACGGCTTTATATTCCTCCAAGGTTTCAATAATATCCGAACCCGTGTTGATTTTATTCAGAAACATAGTCTTAGATATAGCATCATTTAATTCATTCAAATCCGCAAACGGCAGATAACCATAAAGCTGCGTGTACATCCATGCTCTGTCATCACTGCTGTTAATATAGTCCAAGTCGAGCCCTAAAGTATCCTTCCAAAGGTTCATCATTTCATCAATGGTATTTTCAGCAGTTTCCCCATCTGCCGCAGGAGCATTTGAAGCATTAATATCTTTAAATGCATCAATTATGTCGCCCGGACGAGTATAGTGGAAATCCAGCGTTTCAGAAGATCCTCCGCTGCTTGTTATAACCGCAGTATACGAACCTGTAGGCGTATCGTCCTGCATTAAGAAGGTGTGTTCATATTTCCCACCGTAAACGTCTGTCTCATAAATAAACTCATACGCCTCATAGTCTTCAAGGCCTACGGAAGAATCACGTAACCCTATAAGAACAGACTCCGAACTGTCAGAAAGCATGCCGTAAAGCGTAACAGCCTTTTCGGAAATGTAACATTCCAGCGTTTTTTCAATACTATGTTCAGGAATCAACGCCTCGGGCGCATTTAAAAACGCAGAGGCCGATATAGGCTTAAATTCATTATCCAGTAAAGCCGCAAAAAACACCGTTTCCGCATCGCTGTCCGCAAGAGATGCCGTGACCTTAAGTTCTGCCGTATCTTCCTTTCCGTTGATATTCGCCTTACTTTCTACGGCAATGGCTCTCAGGCGTTCAAAGCTTGGGCTGTACGGTACCATAATAAGGTTTGCATCTATTGAATCGGGTGCAAAATTAAGAACCGATGCATCAGCACTTAATGCCTTGGCAGACGCATAATTCTCCGTTTGTTCCGAATTCTCGTCATACAACGTGAACTTAGGCGGTACAATCTTTTTGTATTCACTCTTAAAACTGAACTTTGTTATATTACAAGTACCGCTTTTCGAGCCTTTAAAATATAAAATATGCTCACCTGTAATCGGAAAATCAAGTACGAACTGCCGTTCCTCAAATGTGTTAAACCCGCCAGTACTCTCCGTAATATACGAAATTATAGGCTCTGAAGACAAATCATCTAAATAAATGCTAAGCGTTCCGCCGGCATAATTGTCTGGAATACCGTAATAAAAACTCATGACGCGAGCTCCGACAGTTCCGAAGTCCAACTTAACACTTGCCCAGCCATCCTTTCCAAATCCAATACTATGAGGTTTTACTGCATTGTTTATGGAAATTTGATTATCGCTGAGCTCATAGTAGTTAGATATAAGCTCTATCTCATTATAGGCATAAAGAAACTCATCTGAGGCAAACACAGAAATCATCATACCAGGTGCAAACATACATGCGGCGATAATGATTGCAATTATCTTTTTCATATTACTCCTCTCCTCCTGTTACATTAAATCCAAACCACCACATATTTGTACTCTTTACCGTATCCTGAAATGTAATATATATGTCATATTTCCCCGCTTTAAGCACAGAATAAAGCTTCTGATTCACAGGCGTATATGTATTCCAGCCATTGTCGGGTACTGTAACAGTTGCTATCGGAGCTGAATTTAGACTTCCAACCCTGATTTCAGCCTTATCCCCTGCATAGCTGGAACTGGATGTTAAGGCAAACACAAGATTATTCACATCTCTTGTTATAAGAACGTCTGAATATTTAATCACCGCACCGCCGACTACGCTGTTAAGCGCCTGTTCGTTCGCGTAGCCAGTTGTCCCTGCAGATGATTTTGTTATACCTTTTTTAGGGTCGGAAACTATCTCACTGTAATTACCCGCAAAGGTTTTACCGATTATTTGCGCGTCAATTAAGTCAGTGTTAACCTTTATAGGAATAATACCAGCAATTTCAAGTGATGCATAGACCGTTGACTGTATGGTAACATCCATTGTACCCTCGCATCCATACATATACACAGGCTCTGATATATTGTTTTTTAGCGATGCAGCGCCTGAAGATATCTCCATATAATGAGTAAATGCACTTTCAGTCCGGCTACCCAAAGTTATCTTAAGCCGGTCGCCAGTATTATAGCGAGATCCGCGGTATAATATGGCAAATGCATTGAACTTACTGCCAAATTCCACATCTTTAAATGTAATATATTCTCCGGCCTTATTAAGAACCGCCGCATTCTCTGCTAATCGGACACCATTGGAAACCTCCGCGTCATTTATGTTGTATCCGCAGTGATCAGGGGCATATGTCTTCCGCCTTATATTGTCATAAGACGAGCCGCTGTTAAACACCTTCTGCTGAGGATAATCCTCAACAGTAAGTCCCGCTTTGCCATCCGGGACAACTCCCGGAGAGGTATTTCCCCAAAGAATTTCCGATGTATGAACACGGCTTCCGTTATATCTCTGCCAAAAATATTCGGAGCCGAGACGAGATATATCTTCGCGAGTCCAAAAAGCTATATTATTGTAACATTCAAAGTTGAGCCCTCCGTTATCCCAGTAAAAAACATTCACTCCCGCCGCCCTTTCATTAGGATCGCGCCACGAATCGTATACATGGTTGTGGTGAACCTTGGTTTTTATAATATCATTTCCGAGATCAGTCCAGTAAGAATAAATCATACCGCCGTCTCTGGAAAAGAGCATACCTCTGCGACAATCGTTGTAGGCAATCTCATTAGCAATCACACTGATAACACCGTAGTCCTCGGCAGATGGATAATTCGGTCCCCCGATATGTATAGCGCTTCTTCCTGAATTAACTATTGAATTATAAAGTATGCTATGTCCGCCCTCCAATTCGGTAAAGCATTTTTCATCCACTTGTATGTCAATACCGGATATATAATATCCACCGTAACCTGTATCGGAAACATAGTTGTTCTCTATATGAGTAAAAGCCCCTGCTGTAATAATACCCGCGCCTGCACTGTGCCGGATATCTGCATTGATGACCGCATTGTTTTTGCCACTTATGCAGATGCCAAGTTCTCCGCGGTTTAACGGGGAATCGTCCATGATCGAGTCATATGCACTTGTTGCCCTGGTGTAATCCAGCCAAAACGCAGTATCGTAAAGATAAGTAAAATGAGATACATACTTATGCTCACCGCCGTTAATAACACACATTTCCGCATCATTCATATTAATGCTTCCTCCAAAAGTGTTAATGTCCTTCAGCTGTATGTACTTCTTGCCTTTAAGGTCAACTGTGAGCTGCCTCTTTTTGGCTTCCAGCCTGAGAGTTTCAGCAGTTTCACCTTCGGGAGGATAGATATAAAGCTTGCCCTCGCCCCAGTACCACTCACCCGGTATATCAATGGCGTTCTTTGTGCAGGTAATGTATGCCCAATCGGTTTCCTCTGAAAAATTGGGGTCGGCAAAATAACCAAAAGGATTATGATCACCTAAGTAAAGAATTCCCTTTTCAGAGCTTTCAATATCCGACCAGCAAAGCCTGTAACCTGCGTAGTGCATATCTATAAGAACTCCGCCCGCCCAGAAATCTGTTTCCTGGTCGAGGTCTGTTTCACTTATCGCCATGTTGCCTTTATCCGGTCTTACGAGTATATTTCCCTGCGTAGGAAAATATGGGGAAATTTCGAAATCCACAGACTTGCGCGGTGATGTATCAGTATTTGGATACCTAGCTTCCACAATTCCTTCATTTTTATAGAAAATCTGATTTTTACCTCTACCCAGGTTCCATTTTCCCATGTCATATACCAGGAGGTTATCCTCTTGATATGGAACCGCAGTGATTTCTTCGGCAGCAGATATTAGGACTTCATCTCCCTCATATGCCCTAAATATAATAGGCGCGGTTGCAGTGCCGTTATTTTGCGGAGAAAGAGTTTCGCGGTATATCCCTTTGTGAATTATAACGGTATCTCCCGATTTGGCCGCCTCGGAAGCCTTGGCAAGTGTGAGAAAAGGCGCATCGGCCGTTCCCGGATTATCATCATTTGCGTTTGCGGACTGCGCCACATGAAAGATGCTGCCCGTCATACCGTTCCCGATATATTTGGAAAACTCCGTCTTAAGTTCTTCAAAAAACTGTCCTGAAACTATATCAGGAATACGGGTCTTGTAATCTGCAACAATATAGTCGCCCATATAAGCAACGCTCTTTCCCGTCGCTTGCGCGTAGTAACGCACCGGAATATATGTTTTGCCGTATTTTAAAATAATGTTATTTATTATTTCATTGTATGCGCCGCTGTTTACTTGCTGACGGAGAATACCATCCGATAAAACAAACTCCATGGTATCATTGCGCAACATTGCATAACCGGCATCATAATCTTCCTCCCAGTAATAACCAAGGGCCGTAGCCAATGCCTTAATTGGAAGATATACCTCGTTATTCTCTACAAGAGGCTTTTCTTCTACATTATCATAGTTTATGTACTTAATGGCTCCGTTCACTTTATATACCGGACTGTTTTTATTAATAACCACCGCGGTCTGGAGAGCCTTTTCGTAATCGGTATGAGCGCCGGTAAATTGTGTGCCGCCAAGTCCCTGGTGCTCCACTACGATTGACCAATTGAGCACGGGCTGTTTTTCAAAACGAACATAATTAATTTTAATTGGGCGGTTTGTCTCCATAGTAAGCCTCATATCCCCTGTATAGACAACCCTACTGAGATTAAAATCACGAATCGCGTAGAACCCATTTAACGATACTGTCTGCTCATACGAATTAAGATTAAGCTTAATATCAATGCTCTGACGGTCATCAGGACGAACATAATTAAAGTTAATTCTATTGGCATCAAAAGGCATAAAGAACTCAAAAGTTACCTTTCCTCCTGCTTCAAGGCTCAGTGCCCCATTCTCGTCTACCATACCGTTATGTATAGATATAATTGAAGCATTATCCAAATAACAAAGAACATCGCCTGGTGTATACTTAAGCATATCCGCACTAATATTTCCACCATAGCTTAAGAACAAAAGAACTGTAATAACGATAACTGTACATTTTTTAATATATTTACTCAACACCCAAAACCTCCTTTTAAAATAATATATCAGCCTTTGACAGAGCCTACGGTAATACCGCCTACAAAGTATTTCTGAAAGAATATAAATATAAACACCATAGGTCCTGCTGCCAGCACACACATTGCCATTCTGGTTGTCTCGCTCGGAATTTTTGCAGTTTCTGTGAGGAGTGAACCACCTTGCTGATTACGCAGAATTTCTTCCACATTATTCATAGTCTTGGCAAGATAGTATTGCAACGAATATATTTTCTCATTTGTCATATACATGAGTGAATAGTACCATTCATTCCAATATGCCAAAGCCACAAGCAGAAAAATGGTAGCGATACCTGTTATACTCATAGGCAAACTTATTCTGAAGAAAGTACCGTATTCGCCTGCACCGTCTATCTTGGCAGCTTCTATAACCGATGACGGAATCTGAGCAAAGCTGGTTCGCAGCATAAATATATTCCATACATTTACCATCATAGGCAGAATCAATACAAGAATATTGTTTCTTAAATTAAGGTACTGGGAAATAAGTATGTATGACGGAATGGCTCCACCGCTAAAAAGCATTGTGAAATACAAAAAGAAATTAATTACCTTTCTGTATCTGTAATTCCTCCTTGATAACGGATATGCAGTCATCGCAGTTACCAGCGTTGACAGAGTTCCTCCAACGACAGTCACAAAAATAGTAGTAGCATAAGCTCTAATAAGCTTTTCAGAATGTCTAAACGCCTGATTGTATCCTTCTATAGTCAAACCGCGCGGTAAAACTGAATAGCCTTTTACAACAAGCAAGGTTTCCTCCGAAAACGACGCAGATACTACAATAAAAAACGGCAATGCGCATAATAGAGCCGCAATAGTCAAGAGTATATATGCAAGAATCTTGTGAATTGTCTGACTTGTTCTATTTTCTATCATTTTATCACCCCATATCTTTAGAATAATGCATTATCCTGGTCATTACGCTTAACGAAAGCGTTTGTTCCTATTACCAAAATCAGTCCCACTACCGACTGTAAAAGTCCTGCCGCAGAAGAAGCGCCCAAATTTCCAGAGACCTGGATACTCCTCATGATATATGTATCAAGCACGTCCGTCACATCCTGCAATATCCCCATCTGCTTAGGCAGGTAATAAAACATACCGTAATCCGAACGGAATATACCACCTATCGAAAGGATAAACAATATAATTATAGTTGATTTCAAATGAGGAAAAATAATATATCTTATTCTCTTAAGATATGTACAGCCATCTATTGCCGCAGCCTCCATTAGACAAGTGTCAAGACTTAAAAGACTCCCGTAATATACTAAAGTTTTGTAACCTACATGCTTCCACACATCGAAAAAAAGAAAAATAAACGGCCAATATTTTGAATCCGAATAAAACGAAATTTTTGTTATATCAAACTTGCCGAGAACAGAATTAATAAGCCCAAAATCCAAGCTCAGAAGCGCATGGCTTACATATGACACTACAACCCATGACAGAAAATATGGAAGAAACATGGCGCTCTGGAAAACTTTAATAGCTTTCTTGGAGGTTATACCGTACATAAAAATTGCCAAGGTAACACACACAACAATTTCAGATACTATGAACATCGCATTATATCCAATTGTATTTCTTATAAGCAGCAATAGAGTGTTTGACTCAATAAGAAATTTAAAATTGTCAAATCCTGCCCATGGACTTCCGAAAATTCCCAAATTATATCTGTAATTTTTAAATGCAATCACAATGCCAAACATAGGCAAATAACTAAAAATAAAAACCAGTAAAAGCCCCGGGAACTGCATTAAAAACAAATGCTTATCATCTGTACTCAAAGGCTTTCTTATCTTCTTTACGGCATGATTACCAAACTGCAGTTTTTTTATTGCTACACCAGCGTTTTTCTTTACGTTTGCCATTGTATCACTCCCAATATAAATTCTTTACATCAATGTACTTAAAACTTTTTTCATGTAGTTTTAACCGCTTTTATTTACAATTATTATACATAAAAAACATGTCTATGGTAATTTCTTCAAAACGATTACGTCTCATTTGTATGATTCCATGTCTTAAAGAGCTCTCTCCATACATCTGTATGTGCTTCACAGTCAAGGAAATGAGCAAACAATTCTCTGTGTGTGTTGTCATCGGCTGCAAGATACGTGTTTTTGACAACATTATTATATAATTCGCTATTGCTCTCACAGAAATCATGCCATAGTTTTAACCAGTTGCCGTTATGCAGAGTAAGGCTTACTTTCTCAAAAGCGTCAAGTATTTCCTTTCTTTCTCTTTCATCAGCTAATCTTATTCCTGTATTGGTAGCGACAACAGGAATATAAGTTATCTCAAAACCGTTACTAATATCTAACTTAATCATAATACCTCTGTTGAACTCTATGTTGTCAATGTATTTTACAAAATGAAAATTACCCGTACCGTAGACAATTTCACCGCCAAAATATTTTTCATGACATCCGATACAGTGGCTGTGCTGTGTAAGTACTAAATTAGCTCCATGTTTAATCATCGCACGACATAATTTACGCACTCTGGGCGAAGGCACCGCGCTGTACTCTTTGGCTCCGTGGTACATCACTACTACATAATCTGCCTCCTCAGCGGCATTTCTTATATCTTCCATTGTATCATATGGATCATATGGTCTTGCGCCCATTCTGTTTGCCAGTGCATATGTATATTCATGTTCACAAACAGCAACTACGGCTATACGCTTACCTTCAGTTTCAATGATGTGATTCTTTCGTGAGTCTTCTTCAGTTTTACCAACACCTGTCCAAAAAATACCGTTATCATCAAGTGCTTTTATAGTGTCGTTCAGTCCTTTAATCCCAAAATCAAAAGTATGATTATTGGACAGTCCGCAATCTGTAACACCTGCCATTTTAAGTGCTTTTGCCATATTGACCGGGGCTTTAAGATTGGGGCCAAATTTCTTTATGGCATTATCTGAATCCGTAATAGCACATTCCAGATTGATAATAACTCTTTCAGCATTTGCAAATACATCAATAACATCACCAAACAATGACTTAACATCACATTTCTCAAAATACTCTTCAGTGATATAAGTCGCGCACACATCTCCGCACAAAATCATGTCAAAATCTCCTTGTATTTTATAGTTATAGTTTAAATATCCATTTTTACGGATATATGCTATACTGTGTTTAAATACTGTGGATTCGTTAAATCCTCCTACCACATAGATGGTTCAATAAAGGCTCTAATCACAGTCTCTTTGTACAATTGTTAATCAGTTAGATAGCACATGACGGTTTATTTAGAACAAGGTTACAATCGCAAAGTGCCCTGTGTGTCTAAACAGCATCAAAAATTTATTGAAATGAGGTAATTTTATGATTTATGTCGGAATTGATGTTGTAAAAGACAAGCACGATTGTTTTATTTATAGCTCCGATGGTGAGGTTCTTTCCAATGCCTTCATCATTCCAAACATAAAGACTAACTATTAAAGATCGTTTTATTAATTTAAATGAAAATTGAGACCTTGAACTCCTTATGGTATAATAGTTTCACCACAAAACCTATTACCTCCCGAAATTTTCGAGGAAGGAGAGCAAGATCTCATGGATAATATTATATCAGCTTGTTGTCCAAAATATAACTCCCATTCACTTTATAAATACGGCAATCATAAATATTAGTGCCGTAAATATAAACATTAATTTGCTCCACTCGCAAATACCGTTCTTGCCTTATGTGTGGTAAATCTGCATTTCTACATCATGACTATGATGATTATTCTAATTACCTTTACTCTGATAAGAAATGCAATCATTCTTGCAAGCCAAACCCACTGTGAAGCCGCCTGCTTCTATATCCGACATTATCGGTAAAGATAATTTTAAGCATATACGCCATAGCGTCCTAAAACTTTATATAACAATAAAGTTTCTCATGTTACTGTCAGGGACTGGTGTAAAAAGGTTGCTCCTATTGTTCACTCATAGGATGTGCATCATTACGTTCATTTTCGCTCCACACTATCTTAAAAATTTCTACATATTACTAACCATTATTTGATCATTTTTAACAATCCCTTAAAGATATAATATACGATTTTTTGATAATATTCAAGATAAAATAAATCAAAAATAATAAAATCGGTTAAAAACCAAATCATAAATAGATGATACATTCTTTGTTCATATATATCCGCTAAAAACAAATATTTGATGAGCGGAATAATAAGCATAAAATTTATATTATGGATTGACGCTAAAGTTTTTATATACTATAATAAATAATGACAAGCAATATTTATTTCATTAGGAAAGGTTTTATAATTATGAAGAATCCAAAAATTTATCTTGCCATAGATAATTGTTTTGCCTCAAAACGATGGACCACACCATTAGAATGGATGGGTATTATTAAGGACATGGGTATTAATTATGTTGAGGCAAACGCCGATACAGAATGTGATCCGCTTTATATGGGCGAGGAATATATTGTAGACTGGGTGAAATCAGTAAAAGAAGCTTCTGAAAAGACAGGAGTGAAAGTTTGCAATATCTACTCGGGGCATGGTACATATGCTACGCTTGGGTTGGCACATACCAATAGCAAGGTCAGACAACACTTTTTAAATGAATGGATAAAGCCGATGTGTGACATCGCAGGAGAGTTAAATGCGGGGCTGGGATTCTTCTGTCATGCATTTTCCAATTCTGTTTTACAGAATCCTGCCTTGTATGAAAAATACACTGCCGACCTTTGTGATACATTTGCAAGAATTGCAGATTATGCCGCGGAACATAATTGTGTTTCTGTTGGTGTGGAACAAATGTATTCTCCTCATCAAATTCCATGGACATTGGAAGGAACAAAAAAGTTACTTTCAGATGTTAATAATAATGCGCAAAATCCATTTTACATTACAATTGATACAGGACATCAAAGTGGTCAACACAAATTCCTTCGACCGTCACACGGAGAAATAAAAGATGCTTTGGCTAGCCATAAAACAATTTGGCTTGGAGCATCAGAAACATATAATATTTTTAATCATGGGGCAGCAGATGAACAGACAGTTTATTCAATTGAAACCAATATGAATAAATATCCATATATGTTTGCTTTGGAAGAAGATTCAGATACATACAAATGGATAGAATTGTTTGGAAGCTTCTCGCCAATTATTCACCTGCAGCAGAGTGACGGATATTCGTCATCTCACTGCCCATTCACATATGAATTTAACAAAAGCGGACTGATTAAAGGGGAACAAGTTTTGAAATCCATTAAAAAAGCCTATAAGAATTACAAATCTGTCGATTATCTTATTCCCTGCGAAAGTATATATCTCACATTGGAGATCTTCTCCGGTACATCTGAAACAACAAACAGCATAATAAATAAAATTACAGAATCCGTTAAGTATTGGAGAAAGTTTATTCCAAGAGATGGTATGACCCTGGATGAACTGGAAGAAATCACCTATAAATTTGTTTGAGAATGGACAAATTATAGTGAATAATATATGATATATCATATTGAATTATAAACTCAACTATTTTACCGTTATCAAGTAATCCATGTGGATGATGACCACATCCGTCTTTTAATATTACTTTTATGATACAATGATTCTCTTCATAAATTTTTTAAGCACTTCACCGTTTTCTTCATAAGGTACAACAGATTCCGCGGTCCCACATACCAAGATTATGGGAATATTATTTTCTACAAGATAATGCAGATTATCAAGCGGATGATTGCGATATGAAATCAATTCCGATTTTGTCATGCCGACATGCAATTCAAACATTTGCTAAAAGCCACTTTGCTCCACCCCAAAATCACCGGGGCAAGACAAAAAATTTACAACCGGTGCATCAAGATACATACAGGATATATACTGCGGATATTTGGCAGCAAAGTATATACCTTGCATACCACCGCAACTCATACCTATAATGGCACATTTTTGATTAAGTCCAAGTTCATTATGCATATATTTGGCCGGTGTTGCTCCCGCCTCTGTATCATCGGGAACATGCCATGGAGTCTTATTAATATGTGCTATATAATACCCATTTTCAAGCAACTTAATCTGCGTGTCGGGAAACGCCCCAAAATACTTTGTTTTCAACGCCCATTTCCCGTTGGATCTGCCAAGCTTCGGTGCAACAATTAATGCTTTTCTTCCTTTACTATGCCCGATAATTTCTCTCCGTCTTCCTTCACAGCATAGTTTTGACTATGCTGTGAAGGAGAACGGGCGGTTTTTTATGCTCCCTGTTTTCATATCCTACACTATCTTAATATTTATTTCCAACCTAATTCGACTGTGTCCTTTACTATGTTTTCCCACACAAGTTCGTGACACCAATAATGATTTTTGAGAGTTTCAACAAGTCTGCAATTATTTTCATTCCCTGCAACTGAATAGATTTTTTTAATTGTGTCAAAAGCATCTCTCACCCCGTTAATAGGGAAAATATCATCGTATTTACCCGAATAAATCGTCAGTTTACGTGGAGCAATCAGGCAAGATAAATCTTCCATCTCAAGCCAATCGCAAATACCGGGTACATAGTTGCACGCACAATGTTCTATATCCATTATTGATGCTTGATAAGAACAAAATCCGCAACTGGGAGCGCAATATTTAATACGTTCATCATAACACGCTGCGTAATATGATGCGGTACCACCGCCGGATTGGCCTGTAATCATGATCTTATCTAAATCAATTCCGTAAATCTTAAATTCTTTTAAAGCGTCTATAGCACGACTTACATCCCAAATACGCTCGCCAAGAACAGTTCTTCCAAGGTTAATTGCAGTCAATGAAATAAAGGCACAAGTTTGTCTGCATGGTTTAAAGATTACATCTTCTCCATAAGTTCTTAGGGAGCCATTCTCTCCCATTCCTCTTTGTTCGATACACAATGCAGCAAAGCCATTTTCCACAGCCTGCAAACCCATATTGTATCTTGGAAAGTATCTTTCCTCATCATCATCATACTTCGGAATACCGATTGAATTATGAAAACCCGATATGTGTCCCAGCAGCGCAATAGCAATAGGATATTTATCTTTTTTTACGTGTGGTATTAATAAATAACACGGAATAACAGCACCACGTTCACTTTCAAAAGTAAAACGTATTTGCTTAAATTTATCTCTTTCGGTTATCTCCTCAATTTCTATATTTAAAGGACAGGAGTTTTTGGATATTCGAGCTAATCCAAATAACTCTTCAAATTTATTTCTGACTTCTTTTTTCCAATCTGAATAATTTATATTTGGATTAAAAGCTAGTTTATGTTCTGATTCTGCAGACAAAATCTCGTGACATAAGTCCCCATTGAGTTTTTTTATCATAAGAAAACCTCATTTCAGTTCAAAAATCTATAGCAAATGCGAAAAGATTTTAACCTTCACACAAAAGCATATAATATCACCCTTTAAAATTCAATAGTTTTTTTCCATAATTTTATTTTTTTTCATAATTTTATTTTTTCAGAATATTGACATTTTTATAATTTTATATTATACTATTTTTGAGGCATACTCAAGATAAAATAAATCAAAAATAACAAAATTGATTAAATCTGGGGGTGTTTATATGGTATTAAAAGAATATGTTAGTCCAAACACCTTTATGTCAATGGATTATTTCAAAGGTATAAAAGTTCCGTTTGCTTTGGATAAACTGCATTACCACCCTTATCATGAAATATCATTTGTTGTTAAAGGTAATATTACATATTCAAAAAAAAACAGTATTTCAAAAGCAACCGACCACTGTGTCATCTTCTCGCGTGCACAAGAACTACATAATCCGATTGCTGACCAGTCTCAAGTGTATGAACGTTATCAGATTAAATTTCATACAAATTTAATCAGCGACAAAATTACTGATAGCTATGTCCTCAATGATGCCATAAGTAATTCTTATATAAAACAGTTGAATGATAAGGACTTTAACAATCTGCTTGTAGGGGTAAAAAATCTTCATGAAATGATACAAAAAGAATCTGTAAATGATTCTTTAAAATTACAGGAATCTTTACAGTTGATTTTATTGATTATATCCAGCCATAATGCAAAACCGGTTAAAATTCAAATTGAAAATAACTATATTAATGATGTTATCACTTTCATCAAAAATAATTTCCATCGCCCGTTAACATTAGAAGATATTGCAGGTAATTTTTTTATAAGCAAAAGCAAACTGATATATGACTTTAAAAATTATTGTAATATGAGTTTATTAGAATATATCACATTAACCAGAATAGAATATGCAAAAGACTATCTTATAAAAGGTTATTCTGTTGCTGCAACTGCTGAAAAATGTGGATTCTCTTCATCAAGTTATTTTATAAAAATTTTTTCTAAATTAACTAACTCAACACCTTTGAAATTTCAAATGCAGCAAACCACTCATCTTGAATAACTACTAAAAAAGCCCTCGCGAAACACGAAGGCTTTTTGTTAGCAAAATCTGTATATCTTCAGCGTTCCATAAGCAGAATCGACTTTAACTGTTCCGCCTTTGCCGACGTATACTTTACCTGTTAATAATTCTTCTGCATTTTTATAATCACCGCAGTTTAATGTTATATGCTCTCTGCCGTCAATTAAATCGCATACAACTGCAATTACTTCATTATCACTCTCATAAAGCGAAATGAATGCATCTTTCTCAACAACAGTTATATCGGTATTCTCATAATACGGAATAAATTTTGCATTATCAAGTTCATATTTATCAAATATCTTCCACACTCTTGATATATACATTAAATCGTGATTTTTAACAGCGCGCGGAAAAACATTATGAACGAGAGAAATCCCGGCCAATGCTTCTATAGGCATTTTTTCTGATGTATAGGCAATCAAGTTACAGATAAGTCCGAAATTCTCCCCCATAAACTCACCTACAAATGCGTCAAAATTCAAAAAACGCAAATCTTCACGTATGGCTTCTTGAATGTTTTCTCCATCGTAATATGAATCTACAAAAGAAAGTATTGGCATAATACAACAAGAACTCTGATGTGTATCAACAATTCCGCCTCTTTTATGCACTTCTTTATATAATCTTTTGGCAAGGTCACGCACTGCAAAAATTGGAAAGGTAGTGTGCAACTTTCCGTTTATATCACGGTAGCCGCATCCATGTGATTCATTACTACATTCCCACGGCACATGAGCGCCATCTGTATACAGACCGTCAAATCCATAATATTCCATTGCGTTTATAACACGCTCTGCCAATACATCTGAATAACCGCCTCTATAACATACCATAAATGCCCTCTGGTCCGGTTTTCTCCTCCAGCCGCCGGTAAAATTACCATCAGGATTTTTGTTTAGCCATTCGTGAGATTTTTCGTTAAACAACGGATGATTTGTTGCATATTCATATCCGAAGTATGGTAGTACTTTTATTCCGTTTTCATGGCATTTATTAATAAATTCTTTAAGAGCTGTTTCATTCTCGGCAAGACCGTAGTTTTGTATGTACGACCATTTTTCATGAAGAATAATACATTTAACATCGGCTTGGACACACATATCAATTGTTTCTTCATCCAGCGTTAATAATGGTTGACCATCACAGCATAGGTGAAAACGTTTGTAGTATTCATCGCGTTTTTCAGGTAAGCGTTTAACAGGAGTGGCCTGAAAGCCAAGAGTATATGTAACAGGATTCAACACATTAACCCATTTGTCTACCCTGCTCTGCCATAGTGATGGAGTGTTGTCCAAAAGATGAATCCTGATATTTGTGTAATCGCCTTGACTTACTTCAATACATCTTTCTGCATCTGCAGGCTCAAAATTTTTGTCATTTTCGCCCAGCAAAATTCCAAGACCGCCTTTATCCCAACCCGTCCATATATATGGCTTAAAAGCAAAATTTGCATTCTGTGTTTTTCCGGTATTGATTATCTTGCTTGACGGAATGACGCTTGTTTTATCATTTGGCCAAAAGTGAAAGAAAGAGGAATATTCAGTTTTTACAGGTATATCAATATAAAGCTGCGTGATGCGGGGGCTGCCTTCCTCAGCAGAGCGAAATCCCCAAGAATTAATAAGTTTAAGGTCGTATTTAATAAAGCCATCACATTCAATTGTAACCGTAACATTCACAAGAATATTTTCTGTATTGGCAGATAAAACAAGAACACACATATCTTCATTCTGGGAAAACACATAATATTTAAATTCCTGCCATTTGCCTTTTTTCTCTCCAAACATTGTATTCAGGGTTATCGGTGCATACAATATACTTTTTTCGGCAGTAGAAATTTTTGTAGGCATAACAGAGTCAATAAATTCATATTCTCTGCCATATACGCTTAATACAAATCCATTTTCTATCTCCGTTAATTTAATAGATTCAAATTTCTCCATATTTATTACCCCGTTTTATTAAAGAAAATCTTATAAAGTTTCAAACGCGTTTATCCACTGAGTTTTAATATATTCGTGTCCCATAGCAGTAGGATGAACGCCATCTCTGAGCCAATAGGATGCAGATGCTTTTTCTTCCAAAGCATTAAATCCTTCCTGAAGTGGCACAAATGTCAAATTAAAGTCTTCTGCAACCTTTTTTGCCATCCGGGCACGTTCCTTTACTTCCGATGAGAAAATTTCCCAGTTTTCTTCAGTTGCACCCGTTTTAAGGACAAAGGGTTCAAGAATCATTATTTTTATATTGGGAATTTCTTGTTTTATTTCTTCTATGAGCATAGAATATATTTTATAAAATTTCTTTGCATCAACTCCATTACCATGATCAAGTTCATGCCATACATCATTTACACCGATGAGAATACTTATAACATCTGGCTTAATGTTGATAATATCAATTTTTATTCTTGCGTACAAATCGACGATGCGATTTCCGCTTATACCTCTGTTAAAAAACTCATATTTACCGGGACTTACATGTCCCAAGTTCGCTGATACCAATAACGGATATCCCAAGCCGAGCAAGTCATCTCTTTCTCTTATACGTCCTGCATCTGTTATAGAATCACCTTGAAATAAAATTCTCATATTTATATCTCCTTGTATAATATATTTATGAATAAAAAATATCCATATAAAAATTATTGATATTTTACTGCCAGACTTATATTAAATGATTTTAATTTTTTCGTCTTTTTGGCCGATTATATCAATATCTTTTCCACTAATATTAATTATCAGTTTTTCTGAATAACCGATAACAATTTCAAGATTTGTCAAACCAGCATTTTCCCACGAAAAGGATATTTCGTGACCACCCGGCAGTTTAACCCCCGAAATGCGTCCGTTTTTCCAATTTTCAGGCAACGCATACAGAATGTGCACTTTGCCGTCAAAATAACCGCATAACGCTTCTGTGACGGCTGACACCATTCCAAAGTTTCCGTCAATCTGGAATATATCCGGTTTAACACCGGGGGACACAGGATCTGGATGAATATCCAAAAGGCTTTGCGTAGCAAAATCTTTAAGCAAACCTGTTATCTGTTCATAAAATCCTTTGGCGTTTCCGGTACGTGCATATATATTAGAAATCCATGCAAGACTCCAGCCGGTATATCCACTTTCGTGTGCCATTCTGAAATCAAATGATTTCACAGCAGCATTATATTCGTCAGGTCTTGCTTCCGGAGTGAAAATATCCGAGGGGTATAATCCATACAAATGAGAAAGATGCTTATGTCCGGGTTGTTCTTCTTCAAATTCTTCATTCCATTCCATCAGACGCCCATCACTTCCTATTGCAAATTTAGGGAGTCTATTTCTCAAAGTTTCCCACTTATCCGCTTCTCGAAAGTCTATTTGCAATATTCTAGCCGCCTCAACAGCATATCCGAGAGCATCATACGCCAGTTGAACGTCTATCGCGCTTGACGTACATATTCCAACACTCACCAAGCTTCCTGCACCTTTAAATCTGTTTTCAGGAGACTGACTTGGCATAATCTGCATGATACCGTTTTCGTCTTCTTCCAAAAAATCTTCATAGAACAATGCAACTTCTTTAAGAAATTTATATGCCTTATTCTTTAGATAATCAATATCTCCCGTATATATATAGTGCCTCCACAAAGGCTGTGCCATCCATGCCGCAGCGCCTACCCAGACAGCGTACCCAAAAGATTCAGGTGTACACTCTGCCCATACATCACTTGAAAGTGGCAGACATATTCCTCTGCATCCCCATAAATTGCCGGCAGTTTTTCGACCACTCTCAATAAACTTAAGCATATAATCAGTAAGCGGAAGTGCAAATTCTGATAAATTGGCACTTTCTAAGAGCCACTCGTTCATCTGGAGATTGATATCAAAATGATAATCACACTTCCATGGTGGTGTTATATTACCATTCCATTTCCCTTGCAGGTTTGGAGGTAATTTACCGCAAACAGATGACGAAATCATAAGGTATCTCCCGTAATGGAAATACAACTCTTGCATCTTGTCATCAATTTTACCTGCTTTTATATTTTTAATTCTTACATCAGTACATTCGTCGTAATCAGGACAATCCAGTTCAAAGCATACTCTATCCATAAATGATTTAAACGTCAAAGAATGTTGTTCAAAAACACTGTCAAAATTTAAATTGAATTCACGCGTATCTTTTTCCGACAAAATGACGTTGGTTGAACAAATAATTTCCTTTGCATCGGTTACAGAGATTCCGTTTTCATCAACAAAGACGTTACCGTCTGTTTTTATCTTTACTTCAACGTTATAGTTTATTCCGCAAACAAATCGACAATTAAATTCAATACCATCAGTGCAATACTTCGTTGTATATTCTGCCTCAGGATCATCGGTACGCTCAAAATACAATTTTCCTGAAAAACCTGTTTGACAAGACCATTTTGTTAAAATCAGTCCGTCATTTGAGTCACAAAAGGCATCAAAATTAACATTATTATTTCTTTTTGAAAAAACAATTGCATTATCTATATTAAGTTCGCATTTTTCACCTGAAACCGCATCAGTATATTCAAATAAAAGATTTCCTGCCGGCTGATAACTGTCAATTCTTCCGGGAACAGTACCGCTGTCACCGCCAAGACCTCCCCAAAACAAATTTGCAAAAAGAGTGGCTCGAAAATAATCTTTCTTTTTCAAAAGTTCTCTGAGCATCGGTAATTTATCCGCAACTTTATCGGCTTCTTTTCCTCTGTTTTTTCCGCGCCATAAATACTCATGATTTAACGAAAGAATATCATTTTTATCGTTACCCCAATACATAGCGGCAAGTCTCCCATTACCAACAGGAAGACCGTTAATCCATTCTTTAGGGATATGGTTATATTTAAGTTTATACATAATTGAAACTCCCTTATTTTATATTTTTTAAAATGTCCGCCAGTATAGGTTCTATTGTATTTGCCATTTTAATCATACCTATATCATTTGGGTGTATGTTATCTAAAGTACAGCGAAAACGTTCTTCAATTCCATAAAAAGTTTCACCGTCTATGAAATACACATTCTTATCACCATTCTTAACAGCATTTTCATACGTGGTTTTTACTACTTCGCGACGCTGTTTTTCTTCTTCTGTGTATTTCACAGCAGGTCGTGTCATAATAATTACCGGAATATCAGGATTTTTTTTACGTATACGTTGAAAGAACGGCTCGTGTGTTTTTCTAAGATGTCCAACATTTGGAGCGTTATGGTCATAGTCATATACGAATACACTTATTTCAATAGTGTTAAAATAGTCGGCCAGTTCCAATTCTCCCATTGCACTACTTGAAAAGCCCATATTATAATAATCAATATTCAATCTGGAAGACAAAACCGAGTTATATGCATTAAAAGGAGTGGTAGAGTGCCCGCCTTCAGTTATTGAAGAACCATAATACAAAATTGGTTTTATATTTTTGTACGGTGTTGGCGCTTCTATAATGTCATTATCATCAAAGACCAGTTCTATATCCTCTACAATTTCATTGCGAGGAAGATATATGGTTACATCTTCCATAGAATTGCTTTTTTTAATATTTTTCTCAAAACTTTTTGTTTCATAATTAGATGGTTTAACCAATCCTGCAAAAGAAGGATTTTTTCTGTCGCCAGTCATAACAAAAGCAGATTGACACGAATATATGCTCATTCCCATATCAAGGCTTAAATCTGCAAGTGTCATTTTAACAGTAAATTCTTTTGCATTAGTTTTGAAACACAAACGTGCGCCTGCACAGCGTTTTCCTAAAAAAGAAAGACTTTCAATATTTTCTGTAATGTCAGGAGGCAAACGGCGCAACTGCTTTTTTTCTTCAAAGAAAGGTACACCATGAATCTCCAAAGGTGAATCAAAATAATGTAATGATTTCATTTAATATGTCTCCTTGTAATTAAAAATGCGAAAAGGACTAAAAAATTCTTTTCGCATTTTGGTTCGGATAATTTTCTTTAATGATTTTTAGCCCACCACTCGTCAATCTGTCGTTGAATTTCATCTATAATTTTCTGAGAGCCGGCAACCTCAAGATTTTTCAGAAAATTAGCAAGACCTTCTTTAGGATCAATTAATCCCATTTCTAATGTCTGCATTTCTTTATTAATTACTGTTGTGCAGTTTGAAAGTTCAGTTGCAACGGAGGTAGTGTCAAAAATGAAGCCAAGTAATGGTGAAGGAATAGCAGATTCATTGAACTTTCTTGTTTCATCGTAAACGCTTTCTTCCTGATTATTCAAAAGCAAAGAATTGTATGTAGGACCAATTTTCCAGTTAGCAATTCTGTCGTAGTTTGAATTATCGGCAATTGTAATTTTACCTTCTTCGTTCTTAGTGTAGTGAACGCCTTCAATACCCCAGCAAAGAAGGTTGTAAATCTCAGCATCTGAATAGATAATTTCAATCATTTTAAGCGCTTCTCCGGGGTGTTTGCTCGTTGTACTGATAGCAGTCATAGTTGCTCTGATACCTCTGTTTGTAAGTACACCATCTGAGATTTGTCTGCCTAATGTGGGATAACCATTTGAAATAGTTGATTCGGCCTCCAGAGAAGGTTTGTGATAAAACACTCCCAAAGCAACTCTTTGAACACCTTTTTTACCAAGATTGTGATTATTTTCATAATAATCAGCAACAAGGTTTTCCTCTACCCATGACCTTCTAACATTAATGTATTCTTTAAACTCTTCGGTTTTATACTGGTTAAAAACCACAGGTTTACCTTCTTCTTTAAATCTTATAGCGCCCACCATACGTTCTTTTATAAATTCCTCAAAGCCGTAATATACAGACATTGTAGGCCACCATGGGTCAACCACATTTGTGTCAGGTTCAACAGCATGTAGCTTTCTCAAATAGTCTGTCATATCATCAGTAGTTTTAATATTGGAAATATCGACTCCAGCAGCATCAAATTTAGATTTATCGCCATTAATACCTGCCGCATAAGCCTGTACCTGCCAGTTAGGAACACCATAAATTCTGCCATCAACAGTAACTGCTTTCCAGTTATTTTCGTCCAATGCTTCATATGTAATAGGTGCAATTTCGGGGAGTAAATCTGTAATATCATACAGCACCCCGTTCCTTATACATTCTTCAAAGTTCTGATTTATATAAGACAAATCATACTCTTCATGGCCGGCATTTATAACTTGCATTTTTGAATTGTAGTTTTTGTTGTCAATACAAATTAAGTCGAGCTTCAACTGATATCTTTCTGCTAAAAGTTCATTAACCTTGTCCATAACCATATCCACATCGGTACCCTCAAGTACGCCTGGGATATACCAGGTAATGGTGGTAATGCCATCTTTGGAAGTATTGTCTCCACATCCGGATAATAAGAACAAAGAAAATGCCATCATCATAGCTAAAATAATACTGATAACTTTTTTCATCTAAAACACCTCTCTTTTATATTTTAAGGACTAATCCTTAGTGTTTCTTTAATAATATTATAAATAACATTATATACAATTTTCTAAATGCATTCAAGAGAAAATAATTCAAAAATAACAAAATCGATTAAACAGAAATATTATTCTTTGTAAAAGTACATACAATTGCTTCGTAAAGATTTAAGTTCAAACCATTACAATATGCGCAATTCCCGCTTAAGCCCACATCGGAAACATTGCCATTAATATCGCACAATTCACCTCTTGAAACATTAGTGGGAAGTTTGATTTTTATATTATCAATGTTATCTGCACACATGTTTGCTATAAAAACCATATATTTATCGTTAGTTTCTTTAACAGACATCAGTGCATATGATTTATTGTCAATTTGCGGTAACGTGTTCTCTGACATTTCAAAAAAAATTGTTTTCAGCCATTTAACTCTATAACTACTGAAAAATCCGTCGCCCATATTTCCATTTCCGGCAAAAACCAACACTTTACCTCTCAACGAATTTGTAAACATAGCAGTTCCCGTATACTCTTTTCCGTAAGGCGTTATATAACGGCTCATCTCGACTGCACCGTTCAAAAGGATTTCGTTCCATTTGCCGCCTGCAATTCTTATAGGTAAGCGCATCTCGCTTCCATCAGCATGGCAAAAGTTATTAAAGGCTTCAGTGGAAACCATGCATCTTAGTTTCTCTCCCACTTTGATACCGAGATATTTTCCAAAACCTCTATCCTGCAAGCATTTAGCAGCACCCGCATCCAATATGCTGTTTTTTGAAAGAATTTTAATGATCTCATCATCGCTGAGCATTTCTGCTGTAAATGTATCAACAGCAAAAACTTTATTGATGTTTATTTCTTCAGGAGTAACATATTTACATGGAACTCCACATTTTATGATTAGATTATCCCATACTCTGCCACACCTTAGTTCTTCCATAGTTGCGACATCTTTTTTAAACGTATGTTCTCCGGCTCTATCCGGAGATGTAATAAATGCAACCCCTACACTTTCAGCATTCCATAAATTCTCGTTAGCCATTGAATCGCAAAATGGTCTGACTTGTTGCAGGAGATTTGCAAATTCTGGATATTCTCCAAGCATAGCGCCTTCAAGATCATAAATACTTAATGTAATTCCTTTACATCCAAGATAAGCTGAAAGCATTAACTGAAACTTCGTGGCAGCAAGTGATTTTGACCAGACAGAAAAGCGTGTATTCTCTACTTCCGGACAAAATTCAAAATCTCTATCAAATTGACATTTTATATTGGCTTTAAGTTGCTCAATAAAATTATAGCACTCAAAAAATTCGTGTGGATTACTTTCGCAATACGGGCCAAAATGTGCACGTATAATAGGAGTTTTATCACCGGAAAGTTTCTTTAAAAATTCGCCCCAATGTCTGCCCTCGATACTGTGGGAATCAGGAAATGAAGACATTAGCGCTATTGTTGTGTCTTCAGACACTTCATTAACAGTTTTTTCTATCCATTGTGCAACATCATTAGCACATACACGACAGAAGTCAAGCCATTTTTTTCTTAAATCGCCGCCTGAAAGTATCCCCTGATGAAGTTGTTCACGAGTTGCAGATAAACCGTACATTTTATTAAATTCATTTATGTGCTTATCACAAAAACAGCCAAAATCAAGTTCTTCCCTGTTCAAATCACCGGCATACAGTTTATGTATTGATGTTCTGTGATTATGTAATCTTATGTCGTCATCAATCCAAATTATATCGGGTTTAGTTGCAGCCCACATTTTAAGTTTTGTTCCGGCAACCTTACGAAACTTTTCACCCAAACTGCAACCTACTCCCCACGATTCATTTCCGTACTGGTCAACGTAGTTCTCCCAGCCGTTAACGTATCTCATATCGGCACCGCCATCCCATGCGCCAAACAGGTTCTGATAATTTAGTTGATAAGAAACTCCTGTCTGTCGTAAACGTTCTGCTAAGGATTTAACTACACCAACATAATATTCCGTATGTTCTAAACTATCTGGCAGATAGTACCAGTAAGGATAAAGGTCTACATACAGCATTACTGCCTGAATTCTGTTTGTTTTGCAATATTCAATAAGATCAACACATCTGCGCTCCGTTGTTTCTTTGTCGTATATAGGCTCACATGGCAGATAGTAACGCAAAATATATATCTGTTTGTTTTTTTCTTTTTTACTTAAATAGCTGTTTAAACTCATAAATTCACCAAATCACAGTTTTAGTATACCATCATATAATTGCCGGCCAATGATGATTCATAGAAGATATTCCCAAATAATTGTTATCATAGTGAACAGCGAGTGGCAAACGAACTTCGTCAAGTTCATCAAGAGTAACCACTTTTCCGGAAAGATATTCATTTAATCTGCAAGCCGCTGTATCACAGCGTCCTGAAATAGTGCTGTAGCGTGCATCGATCACCTCAAAGCCAAACGCTTTGTATGTATTGTGCCATTGTTTACTGTGAACTGCTTTTAACTTTTCAACCTTTCCCTTAAGTTCGGGTAAAAGTTTTTCAGCAACAAATCTAATAAAATCTTTATCACCGCTATCATAAGCAGGTTTAAGCCTTTCGGCAATATAACATTTGAGTGCCAGTACATCAAAAATACTTTCAAAATATTCGTAATGCAAACGAAAAACGTCATTACGATTTTTGTATATTGTAAATTTATCTCTGCACATTTCATAATGTCCACTCATTGGGTTATCATACAGATTCTTGTCAAGCATTCCCAGCATAATATCCTGATACAAGAGTTTTTTCCCCCAGAATCTGGCTCCGCAGTTCTCGTGAAGTTCACCGTCATTCATATCCTTGTTATGGAATAATGACATATCCATAAAAGCATCGTAACTTGTACCTGTGATTAACTCAAATTTGTCTTTAATGTGTTCCGCAGAAACTTCTTTGTTATACATGTGTTCTCCATAAGCAATAACGCCTAAAAGGCTGAAAAAATGGTTACATTCTGTTCCGTCGTTCATCCAAATTGTATCACACACATGGCTCACTCCGTACTTTTTGCAGTAAGTCATTAGATTGTTTGCATTACCAAGAGAAAAGTTATTTTCAGGAGCACAACCATACCAAGTTTGAGTAGCGCCTGTTATACCGCGAGTTTTTGTAATGTCGTCATAAGCATGGAGAATCTCACAAAATTCTTCTTCCGTAAAATCGCCTTCGTATGTTCCATTCCATACACGTACATTATCAAATTCTTCAAAATCAACAAAGTGTTCCGGTCTGCAATGACGGCCTATAGAAGTGTGCCACATTTCAAGGTCAAAGCCATATTTTGAGGCAATTTTAACAACTTTTTTAATATGACTTACAAACACATCACCCAAATCTTCAGGGTAAAGGTTATCGTGAAATTTAAGGTATTCACCTTTGCAAATATTCCACGCCTCGTCCATACCGAGATGAAGTTTTTTAGAACGGAAACAACCTTTAAGATTTTTAAGCATTGCATCAATAAGGTCATAAGTAGCATCCTGCCCTATGCATATAAGTCTTGCAGTATCACGTGCAGGAAACGACTCTACATTTTTCAGGTAACATTCTAGGTGTGAAAGAGTCTGAATCGCGGGATAAACCTCAATGCCAAACATATCGGCAACATCGTCTATTTCTTTAAAATCTGCTTTTGAATATCTGCCGCGCATATAACCAAAATATTTGTACTCCTCTATGGCATATACGTCCTCCATATAAAGCATGGCAAAGTTAAGACCTGCCATAGACATATATGAAAAATAATCAGCCATAGCATCGGGCTTCATAACTCCGTTTCTTGATAAATCAAGCATAACGCCGCAGTTTTCAACCTCTATACTTTCGCTGCAATCAAAAACTTTGTTTTCTTTAATATTTTTTACGAATAAAGCCAACATTCTGAAGAATGATACTTTTGTCATATATGTAATACTTCCGTTTTTTCCGTCTAAACACACATTAAGGGAATAACCTTTATGTATGTTTACGTCAATACCGGAGTCAGAAATTTCAACGTTAAGTTTTTTGCAGACTATTTCTGCAGGTTTTTTTAATTCAGGATTATCAAATTTTAAGTTTAAAGTAATCATTATCGAAACACCTCATTTTTAAAACGTTTATTCATGTATATTGCTTTGCGAATATTAGATGCCCTTACTGGAAAGATATGACTACAAAAGCAAAACGTTCTGTAACGGCAATTATAACCAATTTAATATGAAAGTTTTTTATTCAACCCAACACCTTCTTAGAATGAAAATAATTCTTTTTTCATTTCGTCACTAAGTGGAGCACCATACTCACAAACCTCGTATGCCTCAGCAAAACGAACTTTACTACCGCGTTCTACACCGTATTTTTCAATTAATTCTTTTCTAAAACGTGCTGCCGTTTTTGCGAAACGGGGTGCATATCCCCGAGGCGCTGCCATAACTTCTTCGTCAGTTGTATCAGCAGTAACTTCCATACCTTTAAGCCATTTAAATCGCTCTGCTTCGCCACTAGGAACTTCTTCACCATAAGTATACGGAAGCCATTCATAAACCTGACATACATTAAGATGCGCAATCTGTAATTTAACATCAATTTCACTATCAACATCCACAACCACATCAGCACGGAAAGGCGGATTTTTGAATTTATCCTCACAGTACATAATAACAGGCATATAACGCATAGCAGGAACATCTGCGCACTCATGCGGAACCGTTAAAAGATAGGAAGCGTCCTGAACAAGTTGTCCAACTGCACGATGGTCAGCATGATAGTCATTAGGTCTATGTGAAATAACCAAATCCGGATTATATTCACGAATATATCTTATTAAACGTTTTCTTGTTGGTAAATCTGCCACAAGATTGCAATCATCATAGTCCCACACATCATATGTAATACCCAACAGTTTTGCGACTGCTGCAGATTCCTGAGAACGTTTTGCAACTGTTTCTTCAGGAGTCATAATATGATGGCCACCGCATCCGTTGCACATACTTAAAAAACGTACATCATGTTCCATTTTAACTAACTTACTGGTTAATCCGCCGCGACCAAATTCATTATCGTCCTGATGGGCACCAATCATTAAAATTTTCATATTGTTTTCCTTTCTTTTAAATGATGCAGTGTCAAGTAGACACCCCGTTTTTATATTTTAATTTTTTTATATAAAAAACTCCTCTTTTTCTGTATCATTGAGGTGTCAGTCCCTATATACTTGCTATAATAAACTGCCTGACGGCTTTGAATTTATTGCCGATGTTTTTATTGCTTATCCGTTAACTGCTCAACATTTTTTATTTAAGTACGGCAAAAATCGAATGATTGAACCCTACATTCAAGGCTTCATATCTCGTCAAATTCGGTTATGACAATTTTGAGGGAACTTTACAATGTTGCTCTATGGGTTCATATTACAACTTTCTGCGTCCGCACAGCACAAAGTTTTAAACAAGGTAAATCTTCTTGATGCTGCCGATACTATGCCCGATAAATGGATTCTGCTTATTTATCTCGGTCAGAAAACTATATTGAACATTCAAAATCATACAACATAAATTGGTTCGTTCTTGAGTTTCTCACCGCAGGTTCACCTTTTACAACATTGTTTTGGCTATGCTGTAAAGGGGGACGGACGATTTTTTTATGCTCCCTGCTTTCATATCCTACTTCACATTACCAATCTAATTTAATAATATATTATTTATTCATTATATTCAAGGTATAATCATTCAAAAATAGTAAAATCGTTTAAAAAATAATTCGATTATAGTCGTATATTGCTTTTACCTTGTCTGTAGAAGTGGGTATGTCAGATGTAAAGCATTCTCTTTTGCAACTCCGTTTGACAATGCGCTTATGTCTTGACCTATCATCTCCGGCTCATAGTTATTGTGTTTAATTTTCAACCAATAAAACGCTGCTTGACAAGATGTATGCCGAACGGGAAGGGATTGTATATAAGATTGTTCATGCCGTTCAAAATGTAATAAACAACGGCTATGTATTTACCGAACCCCAATCGGTTACAGATGCAAGAGAGGCATATCAGGGTGAAAACAGTTCGGTAATCAGCTTTTTCACAGAATGCATGGAAAAGCGTTCCGGTTCAAAAATCAATGACAGCTGCACAACCGGAAAAGTTTATGATGTGTATAAAGCATGGTGCTGTGACAATACCAACGGATATGCAAAATCAGCAAGGGATTTCAGAAAAAATCTTGCTGAGTATCTCGGTAAAAATGTTGATAATTTAATCACACATACAAGCAGGCGGGCATAATCACATTTTAACCTTAGGAGGTGCATTAACAGATAATAACGACAATTTTAATACAATCATACGGCGAAAATACGGCAATTTACGGCAGCGGATATTCAGCATAACCACTTGATATTATGCGGCTGCAGAGGTAATATACATCATACGAAGGAGGCGGATACCATGCCAAGAATCATAAAAACCGTGCAATCACAGCCGCAACCGGAACGACTGTTAAATGCGGCTGCATATGCCAGGGTATCGAGCGGTAAGGACGCTATGCTCCAATCCCTATCGGCGCAGGTCAGTTTCTACAGCAGCATGATTCAAAACCATAAAGGGTGGAATTATGTCGGTGTATATTCCGATGAGGCAATAACCGGAACAAAGGAAACAAGAGAGAATTTTCAAAGGCTGCT
>CAKSGG010000015.1 GCA_934454215.1 uncultured Clostridia bacterium | reverse complement strand
ATTCTGTACCATCTGTCAGTCTGCCATGAAATGTTTTTGAGTATCGTTACGCCTTCGCCGCTGAAACCGACGCTTCCGTCAGCGTTGAAGTTAAGGTTACAGAAATTTACTCTTGCTCCGCTTGCGTTTAACAGCGCTGTGTTAAAGCCGTATGATTTATTTGTCTTACCGCCCAAAAACGATGTTTCAAACGTTACGGGTATGCTTGTTTTAATCTTAGGTGCAAGCGTTGTCAAAGCTATATCAACAAACGGGTCGGTGGCTGTAATTGCTCCCGCAGATGAAAGCTTCATTGATATGTCGTTTTCTCCGTTGTCGCCTACTCCTGCCGCATAGCTTACCTGCCAGTTATCGCCCTTATCGCCCCTGTTCCAGCCGTTGGGCGTTGTATTCAAAGTCCAGTTTCCCGACGGGTCAAAATATTCGCAGTACATATTTTCGCCGCTGTCAACCTTGCCGTAAAGACTGCCGCCGTCAGCGGTTGTAACAACAATATACGCACCCGATACAAGAGCGGTGTTCTCTATTTCCTCGCCGTTTTTAATCAGACTGTAGCTGAGCGGAGTACCGTTTTCACTTATAACAATGTTGTTCTTAAAATCTGCCGCCGTTGCGCCGAACGGAGCGTATACGTCAAGACTTCCCGAATTAAGCTTGCTGTATTCCTCGTTTTCACTGCTTACCGTTATGGGGTTCGGAATTAAATCAGCCTCGCTGTCCGCTGACGCTATCGCTATATCGTCCCACCATGTTGCGCCCGATACCTTCGGCGAATACCAAGTGCCGTTATCGTCTGTTGTTGAGTTATAAGGCAAATCCTTGCTGCTGTTTTGCTGAACACCGAATATACGGAGCGATGAAACATAATTTAAAATACCGTCATACTGCTTTCCGCCGGCTACAAGCTGATTGTTTATATAAGCCTTATAGTCAACCTCCTGCGCACCGTCAACCGTATTATTTGTAAATATAATGTCGAATTTATACCATGCGTCCTCATTTATTGTATAATCGACCTTTTTACCCATAAATGTTATATTGTTTGCCGATGAAAGACTAAACAAATCAACTCTTTGTATATTTGTACCGCTTACGTTCATATATCCCTGTACGGCTCTTTTATAGGCTGACAGCTTTTCGACCGCCATGCTCCATGACAGCTTTACCGATTGTCCCTCTGCCAAATCGGGCATATTCGTTCCGTTTCCCGTCGGCGCAATTCTTGAATTATAATTAATATAGGAAGTAATTCCGTCAGATTTGTTTGATTTTTCATTGGAATTTAACTTTTCTGCCAGTACTCTGTCCGTATTTGCCTTTCCGAAAACTCCGTAATCATAGCTCCATAGCTTTGTTTTATATCCGCTGTTGTAGTCATTGCCATAGTTAGCAATCTCCAAACTTTTGGTGCTTGCATTATTTCCGTAAATCAAATAGCAGTTGTAATTTGAACGCCACGACAATCCGCCGTCATCACTTATATTAGCGTCGCTGAATCCATAATTTCTGCTGCTGACAATCTCAGCCGACGCAATCGGGCAAAGGCTCGATAACGCCATGCTTGCGGCAAGAATTATTCCCGCCGGCTTTTTTAAAATATTCTTTTCCATTTTTCATTCTCCTTTCATCTGAAAAATCAGACTTAATATTTATAAATTTTATTTGCAATGAAGCTCGGTTTTAAAAGTCCGTCCCATATCGCAGCGGAAACACTGTTCCCCTCCGCATACGGTGCGGAAACCTCCGCTGCCGCTCCATTTATGCACTCATATTTTTTGACGGTCACGCTCTTTATTTTTATTCCGTCATAAACCGTCATAATAACCCATGCGGTTTTTTTCGTTCCGTCCGAATTTATTAAGTCTGCCGTATAGGTTATATTTCCGCCGTTTCTTGAAAAACCGCCGTTATAAACGTCAAACGCTTTCGGCAAGGTATTAAATTTGTATACAAGTTCTTCGCCGAGCCGACCTCCGTTTAAAATCTGAATTTTATTGGAAAGCGTAACGGTATATTCCTCGTTTGATATTAACGGTCTGTTCAGCATAAGCGTTATTGTGTTGTTTTCATAGCTTACTTTTGAAACGTCTGCGTCATATCCGTCACATGATAATTTTACTTTATCTGCCGTAACGCTGTCGGCTTTAAGTGCCGATGATAAATGAATGTTAATTCTGTCCGTACTTGCGTCGACATTGCCGATATTGTCGTCTTTTCCGTAACCTACGGACGTTATATACGGATAATCTCCCGTAACCTTTGACGTTACGTTATCTATTCCGATAAACGTGTATGCGTCGGGAGTGGCGACAATCAATCTGCAAGAATCCATTCTCTGTATGTTACTTACCGACATATTCCAGTTATCCGCATAGCAGGTATATTCGTCAGAATCGGCGTTCTTAAAATAAAACGAATATTTTTTTGTGTTTATATCCATGACGTATCTTATGCGATACCATGTTTTTTCCTCATAAGGTATGATTGCCGCATCTGCTCCGCCTTTTTTCAGCACAATACCCGATTTGTTGAAAAAAACGTCGGTTGAGTTTGAATCTCCTCTCAGCATAAAGCGGAAATTGTTTATTTTATGCTCGATATAAAAGTCAAATTCCAAATCCATTACGCCGTATACAGAGCCGTTTGACGGAAAGCTCATCCATATGGATTTGCTGTTTTCCTCCGACATTCCGAGTATAAGACTTCTTCCGTGAGAACCTCCGTTTTCTTCCTCGGCGTTTACATATCCGCCCTTTATAAATCCTGCCGTATTACCGTCAAAACTACCGCCGAATCCCATGATAGTGGGGAAGGTATTATTATCTCCCGAATATGTTTCAAACGTCAGATTGTCTGCGGCGACCGTAACGCTTTTATTGAGAATAACCGTTACCGTTTCAACAGTCTCGCCTTTTGCGCCTCTGTCGTCATATGCAATAGCGGTAAGCTTAACCTTGCCCGCCTGCAATTGGGAAATTTCAAATTCGCACGGCACTTCGTCCGCCGTTCCGATTAGAACACCGTCGGCGTAAAGCTCGATTTTTGAAATACTTCCGTCATCATTGCGTGCGTTTATGCGTATTTTATCTCCGTTCGCCTTTGTAAGTGTTTTGCCCGAAAGCTCAAATTCAACGGTCGGGGGAGTGTTTTTATAAACCTTAACGCTTACCTGTTTTTTATCCGCCGTTCCGCCCTTTTCATCGGCGGCGATTATGTCTATAAGATATTCGCCCTCGTCCAAGGCGGTTTCAAAAACCACTCTTTTTTCTGTCGGATTTTCAAACGTCTTTAATTCTTTGCCGTTTACGGAAAATGTCACAAAGCCGATATTTTGCTCGGTTTCGATGTCGGTTATAATTCTCAGCGTTTCGCCAACGTAAAGCTCATACTCGTCTTTATCGGTTGAGATAACGGGGAATTTATAATTTTCAATTTCCGTTGTAAAGCTTATTTCTTTATTTTCGGCAAGGATTTCATTATCAAGCTTTTTTATTTCCTTTATAATCAGCTTGTATGCTCCGTCATAGACAAAGCCGTCATCGGGGTTTATGTATATTTTCCCGTTCGATTGGGTAATTGAAAACGGTATCTGCTGTTCATCAAGATATAATTCATAATTTTGAATACCGTATGACGACGGAGCGGCATAACCGCCGCAGTCAATTTCAATTCCGTCTTGTAAATCGGCAAGCTTTACCATTTTTGCACCGTTATCGGGCTTGACCGACATTTCAAAATCCGAATCAACGGTCTGCACATTCAGCGATTTTATCTCCCATAATGAGCTTTCCACTGTATTTGTTCCTCTGTTTTCAAATCTCAGCTGTCTGCTTTTTGCAAATACGGGCCAGTTAAGCTCCGATAATTCCTGAACATAGACACATTCTCCGTCTATCCACACATACGCCTTTTTCGTTTTTTCATTGATATAAATATCAAATTTATATTCCTTGTTTTCCGCAGTGGCTTCGTATGTGTATTTTCCGAAAAGCTTTATGCTTTCCGAAATGCTTAAAAGCTCTTTTCTTGAAGTGCCGTCAAGAATATAAAGCGTTCTGAGCAGTGATGAATTTATACCGCCCACGCTTGTATTCAGGGATATGCAGTATTCATCGGTATCAAACTGCATTTGCGGTGATGTTAATTGCACTCTCTTTGTCGACGCTGCGTCCGTTTCGTCAAACGAAAGCTTTAATGCTCCGTTGTCGGCTTGGGCGGAGGGATTGCCCCCGCCCGTTTTTGAAACCGACCATTCGTCACTCAAACCGTCACTGAAATCAGAATCAAATATCACTGCGCCGAATGCGGTGTTCGCTACCATCAGCAGGCTGATAATCAATGCCGTAAAAGCTGTAAATTTTTTCCTCATTATGTTGTCCTCCTATTCAAGCGCCGCAAATTCTCTTACATTTGTTTTCATGTTTGTGCTGTTTCCGTGGCTGACGAATTTTACATATTTAGCCTTAACGGGTGTTATTTCGTAAATTTCAAGCTCGTTGGTTGTTCCCGACGACTGACCGCTGTAAACCTGCGTATAATTTTCGCCGTCCGATGATACGAGAATATCAAAATAGTATATTCTCTGCTGACCGTAATCAAACGCAAGCGCAAACGCTCCTATTTGCTGTTCGCTGCCCAAATCGCACATTGCCCATTCGCCGTCACCGTCGCCGAGCCATTTTGTCGTAATATCACCGTCGCACATTGCCCAGTCGGGGTTTTGCGGTTCGGGAACAGCGCTTACGGCGTAATTGTAAACCTTATATCTTTTTCTTCCGTTTATCGGTTCAAACTCTTTAATCTGCTTGTAGTTCACCACATAATATTTTTTATATTCGGGGTTTTCCGATGAATTAAGCGAAATTATAACGGGCGTTTCAATATCGTCTGTTTCCTTAACGGTCACGTTTTCGCCGTTCGCCGCCGAAGCCGTAATTTTCGGCAGTGTGTTTCCCTCAATCGGAATATCGTAGGTTGTAACGTTGGAGTTAAAGCCTGCGATTGTTTTTCCGTCGACTGTGATATTATTAAGCTTATATCCGCTTGTATCGACAGATGTCACCTGCGTCATTTCGGGCGGCTGCCATTCGTCTATTGTACCCTGCGGTATTCCGCTCAGCTCTGCCGGCTCGCCCATGGGCGACAGCTTTGCTGTAATATAGAATTTACCGCTTGCTTTCATTGTTATAAGCACTCTTGAATATATGCCGTCATTAGTTTTTCCGTCCGTTGGGTGAGGTGAAAACTCATACGGCTCCGCCGCTGTTTTTTCCAGCTTAAATTCAGCCGCATTCGTTTCAAATTCAAGCTTAACCGGTTGGTTTCCTCTTGTGATTGTCGCCGTATTTGTTCCCGTTACTGTTATGTCGCCGAGCGTCATCAGATTCCAGTACAATTCGGAATTATTCTGTTTCAGAACGATTTCATCTCTTACGGTAAGAGTTCTCCTGTTGTCACCCGTCATAAAGCCCCGAATATATGATGATGTCTGCTCCTTGTAAACGTCCTGCATATCTATTGCGCTGACTATACCGCCCGAGCCTTTTTTTACGTATTTAACCGTACCCCAGCCGTCAAGGTCCTGTCCCGGCTTTTTAAGTCCGAAATCTCCGCTCTTGTCGGGGTTTATAACCATAACATTATGCGATTCGGCGCGCCTTCTGAAATAATCCCACGGGTCTCCCGAATATGTATAATTAACCGCTCCCAAGTCGCTTGCAAATCTGTAGCCGTTTACATCGTATACGAACGAGCCGACGTCGCAGTGGTTATGACCGCCTTGCACTCCGCCGCCTGCCCAGCTTGCGTACATTTGATTTTTATTATCCCAGCCCTCTATTGTTGTTATCATCTGCGTTTCTTTTCCCGAGAAGAACTTATCCAAATCAAGCTGAATTTTTTCGTTTTTTAACAGTTCGGGTCTTAGATAGAGCAAATCCAATACTCCGCCGAATGTTCCGTTAAGCTTTTCATGCCACTCTTTTATAGCCCCCGCAAGGACGCTTGAATTATATAAATCCGCATAAAACAGTCCGGGGGAATTTGCATGGTTTGTTGCGGAGTCACCGGGGTTATTACAGCCGCCCGACATTGAATCAAGATAATACTGATAAAGAGTACCGTCCTCAACACCTCTTGAATTTTCACGTCCGTAGGTTGTTCCCAAGGCGCTCTTCAATGAGGCAAGCTCATAGCTCAAATATATTGACGTATAATCGGCGTATGAAGAACCCTCGTACCAGCCGCCGTCAGGCGCCCATGATGAAAGGCTGTATTCGCCGCTCCTTAACGATTTTTCTATCAGGTCAAACGATAAATCCGTCTGCTCATCGGCAAGCGAAAGCCCCAGAGTAATCGCTCCGCCCGTTATTACGGTATTCCAGTTAAGCAGAGTCGTTATCCACCAGCCCTTTCCTGCCGAGCCCGAATAGTATCTTGCTCTTATCGGCATGAGAATATTATCCGTTGCCCATTCCGAAATTTTATGTCTTTCCTCGTCCGTAAGATAATTATATATCCAGTCATAGCCTATACCGAAGGCTGCCGCCATTTCGCCCATATCCAAATCCTGCTCGGTTGTCCATATCGGAGTTAAATCTATAACCGCCGTCATTTCCTCCTTACAGCGCTTTGCATATTTTTCGTCGCCCGTGATATTGTATACCATTCCCAAGGTCTTTATATATGACAAAATCTTTCTTATTTTGCCAAGATGATCTTTTTGGTTAAAGTCATGAATACCGTCGTCGTAAGGCGAAACATTTAAAAGCTCGTCTGCCGTTTTTAATATATCCGCATAAAATTGCTTTGCGGTTTCATCTGTCTGTATCAATTCCCTTACCCTGTCGAAATCCTCACTTCTTGCAAGTATTCTCGGGTGTACGCTCGTACCCGTATTTGCTTTTGCAAACTGCTCTTTAAGCTCCGCCGCCGTAGGTCTTGCCTTTGTGACGTAATAATCAATTTCTCTGCGTTCCTCGGTGCTGAAATTAACCTCGGAATCGCTTATTATAAAACAGCCGAAATCACTTTCCGAAATTATTTTATTTGTGGCGTTGTTCACATAGGCGTACAGCGGTATATACACAGTTCCGTCTTTTTTGACCGCCGCAAAATCAATCTGCGTTTCGTTTTTGCCGACCTTGATTTTCTTTTCGTCAAAATTCATTTCAACAGAATTGTCAATTGTAATTCCGTTATCGTTTTCCGTAACCTTTACTCCCAGAACAGCCTCAAAAACGTCCTGCGGAACGAGATATTCTCCGTCCTCGATTATAAACTTATGCTGCGAATCTTTCTTTTCCGCACCGTCAAAATATCTTCCGTCATAAGGTGCGATTGCCGTTTTTCCCGCAATAAGCTTTTTCGCATAGCTGTCGTCCTTAAATGAGCTTTTCAGAGTTACCGAATCGGAATTTATATCCCGTATTTCCTTGCCGTCATAAACCTTTATATTATCGAGCATAACGTCGCCCGTGCCGTTGCCCGACGTATATAATCTGATAAACGAGACTTTGCTGAAATTAGAATTATTTATCGTAACATCGGATTTAAACAGCTTTCCGTTTACGTATGCGTCAAATTTTTTCTTCGCTATATTCAAAACAAAGCCGAATTTTGTCCACTGCTTTTTTCTCAGCTCCGTCACCTGCGTACCGTCCGAAAGCTTTACAACACCGTCGGAAATAACCGCCGTGCCGATATTCACATTTGCCGACGAATCCTTTATGTAAAACAAATCCGCTCTCACGCCCGGGGTATCGACTCTGACGTCCGCCTCGATTACAACATATTTGGATTCCGAACTGACGCCGAAATCAATATACGAATCCGCCGCTTCCGTTGTCATATTTGCGCCCATCTGTTTATCAAGCTTTAAATATGTATTGCCGTCGGTATCGGTCACAAAATCAATTGAGTTTACTTTCGGTACAAGATTTACGTTATCGTTTCTTGTGCGCTTATTCTCAAAATCGTTTAAAATATAAACTCTGTCCGACACTTCCTTTTCGCCCGTATCCTCGGTAAACGGTATTTCATCCTTTGAATACGGCTTTGACGCATAGCATTTGCACGGAATTTGCCGGTTATAAACTCTTACGTTGTCTATATAAACCGCACAGCTGTCTGCGTCCTCCGAATCGGCAATTCCCGTTTCAAGCTGAACTGCGGTAATGCCCTCAAGTCTTTCGTTATATCTCCAGCCCTCGGCAACCGCTCTATAGTTGATATAGATTGCGTACGTTTTTGCGCTTGTATCTATAACCACGGAAATTGACGTATAATTTTGGCTTGAAATATATCCCAGTTCCTTGCCGTCTGACGTTGTAAGCCTGCCGTTATATCCGATTAAAACGGGCTGAAATTTAAAACTGTTGCTTATAAAGCTCAGCGCCATGCTTCCGATACTTTCATTATATTTTAAATCAACCGACGCAACAAAAAGCTTATCCGTCTGTTCAAGCACGGGGAATGTTACGGCGCTTGTTACATAGCCCGTGGGGATATACAGCGCCTTATTGTTTTTCCCGTCCTCAACAACTCTTGCGTTTTTCGAGCCTTTTATTTCCGCACTCTGCGGAACGGAATTTGTGGCGTAATTGTCAAAATATTCATGCAGTACCGAAACTCTGATTTTATTATCTGCAAATACTGTTATCTGAGGGATTATTATTGAAAGAGTTATACAGAGCGCAATAATCTTTCTAAAATGCTTTAAATGCTTCATGTTCAAATATCCTTTCTTATTCCTCATACAAAAATACACATGAGCCTGCAAGATAGCTCTGTCTTACCACTGCAAAGCTTGCCTCGCTGCCGTATTCCAAATAGCCTTTAATGTCCTCTAATCTTCCGGGGCGCATTGCTTTTGTTTTTCTGTTGAAAACGACTATATTGTCGCTGAGCATTGATATACAGTTAATTTTGTTCCACTTGGGCGCAGTTCCGTCAAATTCGGGCATGAGCGTTATTGTATTTTTCCCCGCAGAATATACATATCCGCCCGCAAGCTGCATAACTCCCGACCTTGTATTGTAATTTGATGAACCGCTGACGGTGTTTTTCCCGAATTTTTCTGCGTCAAAGTCCACAATCACGCAGTCAAGCGTTTCAGCGTCCTGCTCATGGTATTTGATAATATCTCCGGGGACTAATTTATTGTTGCCCGTGTCCTTTTGTATTTCAACGTCGTCGGAAAGTAAATACGAAACGAATTTACCGCTTGTCCAGCCCGTAATATACGTTCTTATTTCGTCGGTTTCGTCAAGCTTTTCGCCAACGCTTTCAACCATCATAGACCTTACGGCAGAGCCGTTCATATTATAATTCACAGTGCCTTTTGTATTCTCATACAGAATAACCGCCGCCATGCCGTATACGTCAACATCATACGGAATTACCGTATATTCAGTTTGGTCCGCAAATACGTCATAGTTGGTTATTTTGTATTTGTTAAAATTCTTTTTGTCCGAGGGAATTGCAAACACAATTGAATTTTTTGCGCTGAAATTAGGATAAAAAGCCTGCGAATTTTTTGTGTAATAATAACCATCGTTTGTAAAGTTATATTTTGTAAGGCTGTTATTTACGTCATTTTCAACGGTTTTTCCGTATTCGGAGGCGTCCTCGCTCAAATCTATTTTTTTCAGCGTATCTCCGTTTACGGCAATTTTTATTATGCCGCCTATGCTGTTTTTGAACTTATCTAAAACATCACGGGGATTTTTTCGGCTGCCGTCGATAATAATTTTATCGGTAAGCCCATATGTATTCCAAACTCCGTACTGGTTAAATATCTTTACGGAAACCGTTTCGCCGTCCTCATGCTCAAACGCATTATACAAATATCCGTAAAAATACTGTTCGTCGTTAATTTCAAAGGCTATGATTTCGCCGTACACGCCCAAATAAAATGTGCCGTCAACTCCGACAGCGGAAAAATTTTTGAGCAGCTTGGCGTAATAATATTCATTGCCGTCAATTGTTATATGCTCGTCGTCCTGACCGGTTGATTTTCCCGTTACAAATTCGGAGCAAATCTGTATGTAAACATAAAGTCCGTCGCTTGAACGCATAATCCCGAGATGCGAATTTTCGGGAACTGCCGATAAATTTATAAATTCACCGCTTTCACCGTCATAAATTTCATAGGTACATTCGCTGTCCGATAAATCAAGCGTTTTCTTTCCGTCCGTTTTATCGGGAATACTTTGAGTTATCGTATTTGCTTTTCCCGCCTTGAAATATTCAAAGCTTTCGATTTTAATAACCTCATATTTTCCGTCGTTATCGTTGTCGGTCAGCGTCATTTTGCCGCTGTCGGGATTTAACAGTCCGTTATTTATTACAGGCTCGTATTTTCCGTTGTATATAAGGCTGTAGCCCAAATCAAGCTTATAATCCTTTGTTTTGCCGTTCATTGAGATACTTAATTTACCGTCCGTCAGAGCCGCACTGAAATGCTCAAATGTCAGAACTTCGTTTCTGAAAGGAGCGTATGAATATACCTCGTGTGTATCCTCGTTATAAAAAACCTTCATATTGCTTCCTATATAATTCCTTATCGAAGAATTATCAAACAAAAACAGCTCTCCGCCTATAACGGCGCTGTTTTCGGAGGAATTGCTTTTGTCCGACAGCGAGGTTATATCGTTTGAAGTAAGAATACCCTCTTTTACTTCTCCGCCGTAAAGGCTTTTAAAAAGAGTTTTGTTCTCGTTTACTTCATATCCGTCACCCCTGTACTCCATAACCTCCGCAAGCATCATATTGTATAACATAATACAGCAGTCGTCGGCGCTGAAATTGTCCGAATATCTAATACCGTCCGAAATTCCCGATTGATTTGCCGTTTTTATATATCCGCTCGGATAACCGCCCGTAAGCTCGGCGGCATTTTTATAGCCTGCCGCTCTTACCGCCATAGCAAGCGCCTCGGTGTACGTTATATTGTCCTGACCTCTGAAATTATTGCCTTTGCTTATAATTCCTCTGTCCGTAAGCTCCGCCAGATAAATATTCAGGGAATCACTTGAATCCACATCTTCAAATATCCGCTCTCCCGTTACGTCTCCCGATATATTCAAAAGCGTTCCGAGCAGTTTTACGAAATCCGCACGGCTGATACTTTCGCCGCTCGGGCATTCGCCCGTCAGATTTGTAATCAAAAGCTGTGCCGATAAAAGCTTATCCTCCGTTTTATCCGCATATACGCTTACGGAAAAACAAAATATTAATAATAAAATCAAAAAAGCTTTTTTAATTCTCATATGCGTTATATCCTTTCCCATGCTGTATATTTTCAATTTATTTCTGCCGAAAATTTATATATCATCGTTACCGCCTCGGCTCTTGACGCAGTCTTTTTCGGCTTGAAATTATTTCCGTTTTCATCGGCATAGCCTTTTAAAATACCTCTGCCGCTCAAAGCGCCCACAGCCTCCGCCGCATAATCGGAAATTTCGTCCTTATCGTCAAACGAAACGCCGCCTACAGCCGAAACACCCTTATATTTTATCGCATTGTATAAAATAACGGCGCAGTCCTGTCTTGTTATAAGAGCGTCGGGCATGAATTTTCCGTCATAGCCCGATATAATTCCCGCTTTTGCGGCAGCACCTATATATGAAAAATTCCAGTTATCCCCGCTTACGTCGTCAAAAATTTTCTCATTTATTCCGTTAAGTTTCAGCACCTGCGCAAGTATTTTCACAAACTGACTTCTTGTAACCTCCGATTCGGGATAAAAATTACCGTCGGGAAAGCCCGAAACGATTCCGTTCTGCTCAAATAATCTTATCTGCTCCTCCGCCCAGTGTCCCGAAACATCTGGCAGTTTTTTATTGCCGTCTTTAACGGACGGCGGTTCTGAAATACTCGGAACGCTGCTGCCCTTGCCGCCTGTTCCGCCCGTGCCCGACGGTGCGGAAGTAACCGCATATTTGTCTACTGCCGCATTAAATGCCGAAACAATTGTATCTGCATTAAATTCCTTGTCCGTATACAGAGAATCCATAACCTTTGCTTTTGATTGTGACGAAAGCTTATTATATTTATCAAGGCTTATTTCCAGTTTATCCGCATATTTTATAAGTATATCTCCGTATTGAGTATAGTTTGAACAGTTTGAAAGTCTTGTTTCCGCAAGACAGCTGACAAACGCTCTGCCGTAATTTCCGTTTGACATATCCTTTGAAGTGTATTTTGAAATAAACTCATTTTTTTCGCCGTCCGTCAAAACCGCATAATCTTCTTTGTAGTCAATACCGAAATCGGAGGCGTATTTTTCTATTAATGCGTCGGTATCAAGCTCGTTTTTCAGCTTTTGCGAAACGATTGCGCATCTGCACTCTCTGCCGAAAAAGTCAGCTGTATATTCTCCTCTTGCGTTATAAAGCGGTTTTAATATATTATCCGCATATTTATTAAGCTCCGCTCCGTCAACCCCGAACTTTTCCGCATTTTCCTTAACGACAGTTTCAAACTCCGCAAACGTCAGCGCCTTGCTGTTGATTTTTTCGATAAGGGGGCTTGTTTCTTCATAATTTATATAAAAGAACTCTTTTGTCAGCTCGTCCTGTCCGTCCGAAACATAAGCTATGTACTTTCCGCCTTTTAAGCTGTCGGGCATTTCAAAGGTCTCGCTGTAAGTCCCGTCCGACGCCGCATAATCGGAAAACATCACGCCCGTGTCGGAAATTAAGCCGTCCGCTGTACTGCGGTCATAATCCGCAGGAACTATTTGAAAATTCAAAAATCCCGCATTTTCCCATGCTCCCGTTATCTGCATTTTTGAATTATCAATGCTTACATTAACGGTATTTTCAGCCATACATGAGCAATTAATCCCGATACACATAACCGCTGTCATAAATATTAATTTCTTATACATCAGTAAACCTCCGAAAATTTTCAAATAACATTCTCTCTCTTTATAAATCCTTTATAAACTGTCCCGGCGAAATTCCCTCTTCCTTTTTGAATATCCGTATAAATGTCGCCGTGTTGATATATCCGACCATTTTTGATACGTCGTTTACCTTTAAATACTTGTTTTCGCTCATGATACGCTTTGCCTCTTCAATTCTCTTTTTTGTTATATAAGACTTGAAATTAACGTTTCTGTATTCCTTTAGTATTCTGCTTACATAGCTGAGCGATAATGAAAACTCGTCGCACACGTCCGTAAGCGAAATATCTCTTGTGAAGTTACCGTCTATATATTTCAGTATCTCTCCGCTGATTCTGTCGCCCGCCGATTTTTGAGCACTGCTGAGTACGTCGTATATTTTTTCAAATATCAGCACAACCTTGTCAAACAGCTCCTGACGTGTTTCGCACATTTTCAGTTCAAGATATATCACAAAATCACGTCCGAATATTTCCGCCTCGCTTTTGTTAAGCTGCGCTATCACTCGTTTTATTGTAGAAGTCATCAAAAATATAAACTCGTTTACATCATTTCCGCTGACCTCCTGATTGAGAATATTTGCAGCTAAAATATTTGACAGTATCATTCTTGACGAATCAATATTGTTATTTAAAATGCTGTCGACAAGTCTTTTTTCATCGTCAACCGAATAGTATTTAACACCGCCGTTATCTCTGCCGAAAACCTCGCCGTAGGCTATACAATACGACCAGTTCATAAATACCCGCGCATTTTTTGCGTACTTAGCCTGCGAATACGCCGTATGAAGATTATTTATTCCCCTGAAAATATCGCTCACAGACGCATAAATACTTATTGCGTATCTTATTTCCACTTCTTTGAGAAGATTTGAAATATCATTTTTCAGCAATGAAATATCATTACAGCGCTTAATAAACAGAAATTCCATGTAATCGCTGTTTATTATGTCGGCATTGCTGCCGATTCCCTGCTTTATTTCAAACAAAATCACATCTTTAAGCTGCTGCCATTCGGCAGGGTCGGACGTATTTTCAGCGTCGCACGTAAATATCACGCAAACAGAGTCGTCATTATATTTATCCAGTCCGTATTGCTTTATATTTTTCTGTATATATCCGTCCTCTGTAATCCCTCTTGCGCAGTCGGCAATGAATTTATCTCTTAATATAACGTGATTTTCGTCAACCACGTCCTTGAGATATTTATTCAGCGCTATTGTTTCGCTTATCTCTCTGAAAATTCTGCCCAAGCTTATCTTTTTATCTTCATCGCCCATAAGCTGAGTTTTTATCTGAACCGCAGGCATATATATGTATTTGCTTATCAGATTGGCAAGGAATATTGAGATTGCTCCCATTATCATAAGCAGTATGCCGTTGACAATCAGAGTAATATATATATTGTTTTTCGGGAATATAAAACAGGCGTAGCTGTAGCCGTTAAACCGTTTTAAATTCTTAATCATATATCCGTAACCGCTGCTGCCGTTATATGAGCTTACCGTTATCTCCGATGAGGTGGAATTTTTATGCTCATTGAGAATTTCCGTTATATCGGAGCTGTTTCTTTCGTCCATTGCTCCGTCCGAAATTATAAAATCGCTCCCCTTTGCCAAAACAAAAAGGTCAACTCCGCCTCCCACGCTTTCGACATATTTCTGCAATTCAAGGCAGATAAAAACGTATGCGCTCCTTTTGCTGTCTATTATTATCCTGTAGGTTATCAGCACAACGCCGTCTTTATTACGGATTGGTATAATTTCACAGTTTTTATAGCCCGTATTCTTTTGATAAAATATATTGTTTATATAATCGGGCGTCATGCTGTACCTGTTAAGATATTCGGCTATATCCGTTTTGCCCGTCTGGGTCAGCGTATACCCGTCATAAATTCGGGATATTGCAATGTCACGAGTGTATTTTGATAAATAAAGCTGTGAATTAAGCTTTTCCTGAAGCTCCTTGTCTTTTTTTCTGCTTATGTCATCGTCAAAATGTCCCGCACTGTAATCATAGTAGCCTATTTCGGCAATTTCATCTTCACTCATATACATTTTAAGAAACTCATCGAACAGCTTATCCGACGCAAGCGTATTTACAAAATTCTGCTCCACGTCAAACACCGTTTCGAGCCTTCCGCAGTTCATCGAAAAATACGACGCCGCCTTATTTACGGCGTATCTGTGCCGTGAGCTTTTAATACTTCCGTACGCCATAATATAAATTATCATAAATATGACAACAAGGCACAGCGCTATAACATGATTTTCCTTAAATGTATTGCTTTTCTTCAAAACACACCACAACTCCGTTCAAATTATCCGCACAGAGCAGGCGCTCTGTACGGCTTATCTTATTTTTTCAAGTATCTCTCGTATGCGGCCTGCTGAATTTCCAACATTCTGTCAAGTCCCATGTCCTTAAGCCCTTTTAAATAACCGTCAAATGCGGTATTGCAGTCCTCAACTCCCAAAACCCACTTTTGTGTATGCTCTGACACATATGTATTAATGTCAGCCAACAGCGACGCAAGCTCCTTTTGCTCCTCCGCACTGAAATTCAATATCGGCATTTCTTCATCAACAGCCAAAAGTCCCGAAGCCTCGTAATCTTCAATTCCCTTTAAGCCCTCATCGTTAAGACACTGCTTTTCGTAATTAAATTCCTGAGAAAACAAGGGTCCCTGCTGTGCACCTATCGAGTAAAGCTGTGCCAATACGGTCGAATCGCCCTCAAACATACTGTCCTTAAAGGTCGGAACTCCGTCAACCATATCGTACTGCTTGCCCTCAAAGCCGTAGTTTATCAAACGTGAGCCTGTTTCGCCGAACCAGAAATCAAACCATCTCAGCGCAATTTCCTTTTTGTCCGACTGTGCGCTTATTGCCGCAACCTTGCCCGTGTTTATGCTTTCTCTCATTCTTACCTCCTTGCCGGCTGGAGGAAGGAACGTTACAAGCTTGAAATCGGGATTTTTCGATTTCATCAAATCGTTAAACTGACACGTTGAGAAGAACCAGTCATGCGTACAGCCTCCGACGTTCTGACCGAAAAGCTCGTCTCTTGCGTTGCCGCCCCGAGAAAATATCTCTTTATCTATTATACCCTCTGAATACCATTTTGCAACATTTGAATATGCGGTTTGATATTCTTTTTCCGCAGGATCAAAATGAATTTTTTTATCCTCACCGAGATACAGTCCCTTTCTTGCGCCCCATAAAGCTATAAGCGGCTCAAACGATTCGTTTGAAGAAAGTCTTGAAAAATACGGAATTTCATCTCTTTGTCCGTTTCCGTTAGCGTCTTTATCTATAAATGCTTTAAGTACGTCATGCAGTTCGTCAACTGTTTTGGGCACTTCCAAGCCGAGCTTATCAAGCCAGTCTTTTCTGATTTCCCAGCCCTGCGCCGCTTTTACTTCATCGGAGCCTGCAACCAGTAAGCCGTAAATCTGACCGTCCTCCGTTGTTATGGCTTTTCTCACCTCGGGATGAGCGTCAAGATATTTTTTGTAGTTCGGCGCATATTCGTCTATTAAATCGTTCAGCGGTGCAAAAGCGCCCTCCTGACCGTATTTGTTAATATCCGTTCTGTCTACGTAATAGACCAAATCCGAAAGCTCGCCCGTTGACATCATAAGACTGAACGCCTCCTGTATTGTGGAAACGTTTTTTGCGGTGGACTGCTTTGCCGTAACGTTGGTCAGCCTTGCCGCCTCCTTCCATGTGTCCTTCTCCTCATATTTTTTCTCGCCGCTTGACTGAATAAGCACGGATATTTCCGTGGGCTCTTCCGTAATCAAGTCTCCCTTTCCCGTTATAACCTTGCTTGAAGAGCCGATTTTTTTCTCTGACGAGCACCCTCCCAGCAGCATTGCGGCAGCCATTATTCCCGCCATTGTTTTGATTAGTTTTGTGTTCATTTTAATCTTTCCTTTCTTTATAAATAAATTTTTAACCCTTTACAGAACCTATCATTACGCCTTTTACAAAGAATTTTTGTATATAAGGATAAATAATAAGCATCGGCAGCACCGTAATTATTATCGTTGCATACGTCACATTTTCCTCGGAGGTTTTTATCTGCGACATATCCACGTTTGAGCCTGCAAGCTGAGATTTTCCCGACATCTCTACGACAAGCGTTCTGAGCAGTACCTGAAGCGGCATTTTTGCGTCGTCCTTAAAGAACAGCATACCCCAGAAATAACCGTTCCATCTGCTTACCGCATAAAACAGCCACGCCGTTGCGATTGCCGACATTGATAACGGAATAAATATTTTTAAAAGTATATAAACGTCGGAAGCCCCGTCAAGCTTTGCCGCCTCCTCCAGTGCGTCGGGGATAGACTCGAAAAAGCTCCTCAATATTACAAAGTTATACGCTCCGCACGCAAAACCTATTATGTAACCGATTCGGGTGTTGAGAATACCCAAATCGTTAAAATTCAGATATGTCGGTATCAGTCCGGGATTGAGCCACATTGTAAGTATAACCGCAAAGTTAAAGAATTTTCTGCCCGGCAAGTCCTTTCTTGACAGCGGATACGCACCGCATACCGTAACGAATATCTGTACAAACGAACCGACCGTTAAATACAGAATTGAGTTCATATACGCCTGCACAACTCCCGTCTGCTTAAACATCGCCTTATACGCCTCTGTTGTAAAGCCTTTCGGCAGTATCCATACGTTACCCATATTTATTTCATCGGGCGCACTGAACGACGCAGCCGCAACGTAAATTACGGGATATATCATACATATTGTAAATATTATCAAAAACAGGGTATTGATAACCGTAAATATTTTTTCGCCATTTGTTCTTTTCATCATAACTGTTTACCCCCCGATTACCATAAGCTTGTTTCCGATATTTTTCGGCTTGCCATGTTTGACGCCCATACAAGTATCAGAGAAATTACCGACTGAAGAAGTCCTATTGAGGTAGACAGTCCGAAATTATTTCCCTCAATACCGATACGGTAAACATATGAGCCTATAACGTCTGCCGTTTCATATGTGGACGGCTGATACAAAAGAATAATATCCTCGTAGCCGACGTTTACAATATTTCCGATTCTTATTATAAACATCAGTATAACCGTCGGTAAAATTCCGGGGATTGTCACATGGATAAGCTGTCTCCATTTTCCGCCTCCGTCTATTATGCACGCCTCGTAAAGCTGTGCGTCAACGCTTGTAAGCGCCGATATGTATATAACGCTTCCGTAGCCCACGCCTTGCCATATCTGCATGGTAATCAGTATGGTTCGGAAGTATTGCGGCTGAGTCAGAAAATATATTTTTTCCAGTCCCAGCTTATCTCTTATTATATTAAATATACCGTTGCTCGGCGATAAAAAGCTCGTAACCATAGCGGCAACCACAACCGTGGAAATAAAATAAGGTAAATAAGAAACCGTCTGAACCGTTTTCTTAAAAGCTGCATTTCTGACTTCATTGAGCAGCAGTGCAAATATTATCGGCGCAGGAAATGCAATCGCCAGAGAATACAGACTTATAAGCAGAGTATTTCTTATAACCCTTGCGGCATACGGACTTGCAAAGAATGATTTAAAGTTTGCCAGTCCCACCCACGGACTTCCGCTCATGCCCTTAAACACGCTGTAGTCCTTGAACGCTATTTGGATTCCCCACATCGGCTTATATACAAATATTGCAAAAAATGCAACAAACGGTATAAGCATAACATACAGCCACCGCCTTGCCCAGATTTTTCTCATCAGTATAACAATATCAAAATTCTTTTTCTCTTTTTGTTTCGCTGTCGCTTTCAACTGCCTCATTCCTCCCATGGTTTTTGATACTAATATTTTCTCATACTCCCATATGTTTTTCAATAGCGAAAATTTCTTTTCAATGCTCATTTTTTGCACAAACAGCATAAAACCTAATGTTTTTATCTTTTATTTTAATATATTTTCAATAAAAAAAAGCAGGCGGCAGAAATGAGTATGGTTTCATGGAGTGCGGCATATCATGTTTGATTTCTTGACAATAACAGTAAACAATGATATAATAAAAACAGATATTGTTGTTTGGGAGCTGTCAGCATGAAAAAACTTTTAATATTGATATGTCTGCTTGTACTGCCGATAAATGCGGTTCATGCGGATATATATGATGAAATCGAGGATATGATACGGCAGGAGGAAACCGCAATTGAAGAAAAGAGCAATACTCCGCAGCCGTATATGAAACATTCGCCGACATTTCTTGACGATGTGGAATGTGAGGAAATTCAGATATACAATGAATCGCTTTCCGTTCACATCGGCAAATCGGAAAGTCTGAAAATAGACGCAAGACCGATGCCTGTAAATACGACAAACAAGCAAATGACGTTTTCGCTTGAAAACAGCGGCATTGCACAGATAAGTGAGGACGGAACAGTGACATCAAAAGGCATACCCGGAACAGTAAAAGCGACGGTAACGTGCGGCAAAATCAAAAAGGATATTGAAATTAATATTATACGGGGCGCAGAGGGCGTAACGCTGTCAAGGCCGGATATGCTGTTTTATATCGACCGTCCAATAACAGCAAAACTGACGGCGAACGTTCTTCCGTCCGACGCAACGAACAAAAATGTAACATGGTCGACCGAAAACAGCGCCGTTGCCTCCGTAAGCGAGGACGGAACAGTAACGCCGATAGGAACGGGTACGACAAATGTCGTCGCAAAAACGGAGGACGGCGGCTTTACCGCAAAATGTATCGTATATGTTCAGATATATAATATTCCCGTGCGGGGCGCATTTATAACAAACGCAATCGAGGCAATGCGCATAAACAGCGATTATCGCCTTACCTCATACATATATCCGCAGAACGCACGCGAAAAAGCTGTAAGCTGGCATTCAAGCAACCCCGAAATTGTCACGGTTGACGGAAACGGAAATCTTCACGCCGTTTCGGAGGGAATGTCGGTAATAACACTCAGAGCGTCCAACGGAGCTGAGGACACGTTCACAATTTCATGCGTACCCGACGACGGAACGCCGTTTGAGTACAAATATATTTCAAGACCCGTAGACGAACGGATTGCGGAGCTGTCAATGCCCGTAAAGTATTCGCATTATTCGGCATCGCTGACCTCAGCGCTTGACGCACAGATGAAACAGTCGCCGACCGTATTTACTTCTTCACCGTCAGCCGCCTCACGCAGTGACGTTGAAAAGTACTTAAATCCGCAGAATTTTACAACAGGCTATGCAAAATATCAGTTTATGGACTTGTCCGTTTCCAACGGAGCAAGCGCAGCGGCGATTAATACTTATTTAAGCGGCAAGGGCGTTCTTGACGGAAAGGGCGAGGCAATAATCGAGGCGGCAAAAGCAAATAACATAAGTGAAATTTATCTTGCCGTTCACAGTGTTCTTGAAAGCGGAAACGGAAAATCTCAGCTTGCGTGCGGAATTAACTATAACGGAACAACCGTTTACAATCTGTTCGGAATCGGAGCGTATGACAGCGACCCGATAAACGGCGGTGCAAAATATGCGTATGAACAAGGCTGGACGTCGGTTGAGGCGGCAATAAACGGCGGTGCCGCATGGATAAGCAAAAATTATATAAACAGCGGTCAGAACACGCTTTATAAAATGAAATGGAATCCCGAAAAGCCGGCAACGCACCAATATGCAACCGACGTTGCATGGGCGGTAAAGCAGGCAAGGACAATAAAAAGTCTTGTTGAGGCTACAGGCGGAAATGTACTTTTTGACATTCCCGTATACAGCGGTCAATCGGATTTTGCAATTTCGTGGGATTGATTATTAAAAAGGGGCTGTGCCTTTTTTACAGTCCCTTATATCATAAGCTTGCTTATGCTTTTCGGTATATCCGTTTCGGATATTATTTCGTCAAGCTCCGACGCATGACAAAGATTGTGCAGATATTGGTGTCCTATTTTATTGCTGTTACACAGAAACACGCTTTTTTTCGACCGTTTCATCATCGCAAGCCGAACGGCGTTTTCCTCAATCGAAATATCTGAAAGATACCCGTCGTCCGACAGTCCTCTGCATGAAAAAAACAAAACATCCGCATTGTATGACGATATTGTGCGCAGTGCGTCCGCACCCGCATATGAAAAAGATTTTTTTATCATTTCTCCGCCTGTGCATATATTTTTTATTCCCAGCTCGCCAAGCAGGAACGCCGCTTTTGCACCGCTTGTTATAACGATAATATCCTTGAATTTTGTAAAATGCGGAATCATGCAGTATGCGCTTGTTGTACCGTCAAGCATGATAACACTTCCGTCATGAATAAACTCCGCCGCCTTTCGGGCGATTATTTTTTTCTCCTCGGGCTGTTCGTTCTCACGAAGAAAATACGGAATATTGCTGTCCGCCGATTGCTTTATCGGCATAACTCCCCCATATGTACGTACAATCAAGCCCTTTTCTTCAAGCTTAATCAAATCACGCCGCAGTGTTGATTTGCTTATGTACTGCATTTTCAAAAGCTCGTTTATTGAAACGGACTCATGCTGCATTATAATATTTAAAAGCTCGTTCTCTCTCTCATAAAATGGCATTTAATCATCTCCATGCAAGCTGTGCGGCTTTATACTGCAATTTCAGAAAATCTGCGATAAGCTCCTCGGGAATACAGCCGTAAACAAGCTCGTAGGTAAATACGCCCGAATATCCGATTTCCTTTAAATAATCAATGTGCGATTTCCAGTCAATCTTTCCGAGGAAAATCGGAAGATGTGCGTCCGAATATATATAATTGTCATGCACATGAGTACAGGTGACATATTTGCCGACCTTTTTTAATTCATCGAGCATATTTTCGCCGAACGAAACCGCCGCATGACCGAAATCCCAGCAGCAGGTAACGGTCGGAGTATTAAACAATTCAAGTATTCGCAGTATTTCCTCAACCGTTGAAGTACAGCGGTCACGACCCTCGGGACCGTCCTCGAACAGATTTTCAACGGCAACGCCTATACCGAGCTTTTGAGCAAGCTCAACAAGCGGTGCAAAATACTCATATGCAAAGCGGCAAGCCGTTTCACTGTCATAAGTGCCGTTACAGACATATTCGTCCGCATGAATAACAATTCTTTTAGCTCCGATTTCCGCAGCGGTTATGAACGCACGGCGGAGCTTTTCTTTAAATATACCGTCAGGCTCACGGTCGTATCTGTTGAACGGAGCGTGGGACTGTTCAACGGTTATCCCCTCGCGCTTAAAATCCTCGGCAAGCTTTTTCGCCTTATCGTGCCAGCCGTCCTCTGTCAGAAAATCCGGAGAGCAGTCGACCAATGAAAAGCCGCCCTTTTTGCACAATTGCGCACATTCCAAATCTGTTCTTTTTCTGTCCGAGCCGTACACTCTTCTGAAATATCCTGTGTTAATCGCAAATTCCATATAAACACACTTCCTTTAAAATTATTATAATTCACAAAACGCCGTCAGACTGCCTTTAACCGTTCAGCTTTTGAACCGATTTTTCATGCAGATGTTCAAAAACAGAACTTTTAGTCCATAACAGCCGTTAAATATTGACACTTTATGAATTTATTGATATGATTGTATCATAAAAAAGCATATAAGTCAAGGAGGATAACATAAAAAATAAGCGGCGCATCTTATCTTGAAATTAACCCTTGAAGTATACACATACATCGGCGGATTAATTTCAAGCAACCTGCTTGCTTCTTTTTCATGTTAAATTTATAAGCAGAACGGAGGATTATTATGAATAACATAAAATTTGTAACATTTAATTTAAGGTGCGTTTGGAAATCAGACGATAACTGGGGCGACGGAATAAACGACTTCATTCACCGTGCAGGTTTCATTTACGATAAAATCACATCAGAACAGCCCGACATACTCGCATTTCAGGAGGTTCAGCGACAGCATCTGGAGCTTTTGGAAAAAATGTTCCCCGAGTATTCGTTTTACGGTCAGTTCAGAGAAAAGGACTTTACGGGCGAGGGAATATATACTGCTGTAAGAAATGACAGGCTCCAAACTTTAAGCTTTGATACATACTGGATAAGCCCGACGCCGTACGTTTCGGGGTCAAGATACGAAAATCAAAGTGAATGTCCGAGAATCTGCGTGACCGTAAAGGTTCGTGATAAAGTCAGCGGCAGAATTTTCAGAACGTTCAATGTTCATCTTGACCATATTTCGGACGAAGCAAGAGTGCAGGGTATGCAGTGCGTTCTTGACAGAGCCGAATTATATCTTGCCGAGGACGATGTGCCGTTTATCATTGCAGGTGATTTCAATGCCGAACCCGATTCACAGGTAATAAAGATGTGCAGTGAATATAAAAAGCACGAGATATTCGATGTCACCGATAAAATTGAAGCAACGTTCCACAATTGGGGAAAATGCGCAGAAAAAATAGATTATATATACGTTACCGAGGACATTAAAAAAACCGTAAAGGACGTATATACATGGAATGACACAAAGGACGGAATCTATCTTTCCGACCATTATCCGGTATGTATGGAATTTGACTTAAAATAGGAGGGAATTTTATGCTATTATCAACACAAACAAAAGTTATGCAGGGTGCTTTGGGATTTAAAAATGCCGTTGATTTATTTTCGGAGGTCGGCTATGACGCACTTGATTTTTCGTTCACGGACAGCGAGCTTACAAAAGACCTAAGCGACGAATTTTTCAGAGATTTAAAAAAATACGCAGCCGAAAGGGGCTTAACGTTCAATCAGGCTCATGCTCCGATACCGTCAAGCACATCGGACGAGGAGTATACAAAAAACAGATTTTATGAAATTATCAATGCAATGAAGCACGCCTCAATTCTCGGCATAAAAAATATTGTCGTACACCCGTGTCAGCACCTCAGATACGCAGATGACGGCGTACCCGAAAGGCTGTTTGAAATGAATATGGAGTTTTATTCACACTTAAAGCCGTACTGCGAAGAATACGGCATACGGGTTGCACTCGAAAATATGTGGCAGGGAATATCACCGAATAAAATTTCACATTCGACGTGTTCACGCCCAGAAGAATTCATAAAATATCTCGATACGCTTAACAGTAACTGTTTTACAGCGTGTCTTGATATAGGTCATACGATTCTTTGCTGCCAAGACCCTGCCGATTTCATAAGAGCGCTCGGCAAAAAAAGGCTCGGCGCACTGCACGTTCACGACGTTGACGGAATAAACGATTTGCACACTCTGCCGTATATGGGGATATGCGATTGGGATAAGGTCGTAAAGGCTCTTGCCGAAATAGGCTACGAGGGCGATTTCACCTATGAGGCGGACGGTTTTTATAAAAATAAACCTAAGGAGCTTTATAAACAATATCAGCTTACGGCGGTGCAGACGGGAAGATTTTTAATAAAGAAAGCAGAGGAATATAAATCATGAGTGAAGTATGCAAATGCGGAAAAATACATAAATCGTCCGTTGATGTAACAGTTACGGAAAACGGCGCTGTGAACCGTATTCCCGAATTTATAAAAAAATACGGTTCAAAAAAGGTTTTCGTTCTTGCGGATATTAATACATATAAAGCCGCAGGCGAAAAAATATGTGCAATCCTTGACGAAAACAAAATAGAACATTCAAAATATATATTTGAAGATACCGCTCTTGAACCCGATGAAGCGGCAGTCGGAGCGGCGGTAATGCACTATGACAAAACGTGCGACTTGGTGCTTGGCGTCGGCTCGGGCGTAATCAACGATACAGGCAAAATTTTAAGCGCCGTTGCCGATACGCCGTATATAATCGCAGCAACAGCGCCGTCAATGGACGGGTATGCGTCGGCAGCCTCGTCGATGTCGATGGACGGGCTGAAAATCTCGTTAGGCAGTAAATGCCCGAACGTTATAATCGGTGATATTGATATTCTTAAAAATGCGCCCGTCCGTATGCTTCAGTCTGGGCTTGGCGATATGCTTGCAAAATATATAAGCATATGCGAGTGGCGGATTGCTCAGTTGCTTATCGGCGAATATTACTGCGAATACGTTGCACAGCTTGTCAGAACGGCGCTGAAAAAATGCACCGACAATGCGGCAGGCTTGCTCAAACGTGAGGATGATGCCGTAAAAGCAGTATTTGAAGGCTTGGTTATAGGCGGAATGGCAATGGAATATGCCGGCTTGTCACGTCCGGCGTCGGGAGTTGAGCATTATATTTCTCATATATGGGATATGCGGGGCTTGGCGTTCGGAACAAAAACGGATTTCCACGGAATACAGTGTGCCGTCGGAACGCTTGAAGCGGCAAAAATATACGAGCAGATTAAAGCATATAAGCCCGACAGGGAAAAAGCGCTGAATTATGTACGCAATTTCAGCGTTGACGATTGGAACAGACAACTTTCGGAATTTGTCGGAAAGGGTGCCGCCGCAATGATTAAGCTTGAAGAAAAGGAGCAGAAATACAATATTGAAAAGCACGCAGAAAGGCTTGACAAAATAATCGGCAATTGGGATAATATTCTGCAAATTATTAATGAGGAAGTCCCGTCAAGTGCGGAAATCGAAAGAATACTTGACAAAATCGGAGCGCCCAAAACGTGCGGCGAAATCGGAATAAGCGCCGACATAATGCCGATGACCTTTAAAGCGTCAAAGGATATAAGAGATAAATATGTTCTTTCCCGTCTTTGCTGGGATTTGGGAATACTTGATGAAATTAAATATTAAGGAGAATACGGCTATGTTGAATAATCTGAAAAAAAAGTCCCATGACTGCGATTTATGCGTAATCGGCGGAGGCTTGGGCGGAATACTTACGGCAATTTCTGCGGCACGTCACGGCGCAAAGGTGGTATTAATGCAGGACAGATCCGTTCTTGGCGGCAATTCCTCCTCCGAAATCCGAATGTGGGTATCGGGTGCAGGAAGCCGTGTCAGAAATTTGCAGGAAACGGGAATAATGGAAGAAATTCTGCTTGAAAATATGTACAGAAACCCGTCAAGAAACTTTTCAATCTGGGATTCCGTGCTTTATGAGAAGGTAAAATTTGAAGAAAATATTGAGCTTTTACTCAATTGTGCATGCTGTGACGCTCAAATGAACGGCGATAAAATCAAGTCCGTTACGGGCTTTCAGCTCACGACTTATACATGGCATACGGTAAATGCGTCAATATTTGCCGACTGTTCGGGCGACAGTATTCTTGCGGAATTAACGGGTGCGGAATATATGTCGGGCAGAGAGGACAAGGCAAAATTCGGCGAGAGCATGGCGCTTGACAAAGCGGATAAAAAGACAATGGGCATGAGCCTTATGATTCAGGCGCACGAAACGGACAGAAAAATTGAATTTATCCCGCCCGAATGGGCATACACGTTCAACACAGATGAGGAAATGAACAACAAGCCGCACGACTGTCTTGACAAAATCAATACCAATTTTTACTGGATTGAGCTTGGAGGCGAGCAGGACTCAATTCATGATACCGAGGAAATACGCGACGAGCTTTTAAAAATTGCATTCGGCGTGTGGGACCATATAAAAAACAAAGGCGACCACGGTGCGGACAACTGGGAGCTTGACTGGATAGGCTTTTTGCCCGGCAAGCGTGAAAGTCGAAGATACATCGGGGATTATATAATGGTTCAGGACGACGTTATAAAAGGAAAAATCCCTAAAGATACCGTCGCATACGGCGGCTGGCAGATTGACAATCATTTGCCCGGCGGATTTTGGATGAACGGAAACGGCGGCGGACATCTGCAAAAGGTAAGGCTGAATGAGCCGTACGGTATACCCTACAGAAGTCTGTACTCCAAAAACATTGCAAATCTTATGTTTGCGGGAAGAAACATAAGTGCGTCGCACCTTGCATTCAGCACCACAAGAGTTATGGCAACCTGCGGCGTTATCGGTCAGGCGGTCGGAACGGCGGCGGCTCTTGCGGCTGAGAAAAAAATCATGCCGAGGGACGTATGCGGATTTATAGATGAACTTCAAAGCAGACTTTTGGAGGACGACTGTTTTCTGCCGACATTTAAAAGAGAAATGCCCGAAACGACAAAAAACGCAAAGCTTGAAGCCGATTACGGCGACGCGTCGAATCTTCAAAACGGAACGGACAGAAAAATATGGGGCAGCGACAACGGCTATTGGGGCATATGCAACAGACCGATAACATATACATTCGGCAAGAAAACGCACGTGACTTCGTTCCGTTTGATTGTTGACAGCGACCTTGACCGTGAATATACCGAGGGCAATCCCGATGTACTGAACATATCCGCATCTCTTTTCAGAAGGATTGATTACAACCATACTACATTCGGATTTCCGAAATGTATGCTGAAAGAATTTTCGGTTGAAATTTTAAACGATAACGGCGATTGGGAGGAGGTTTATTATACTAATTCAAATCATCAAAGAATGATTGTCGGCGAAATAAACCGTGATACCTCCGCCGTACGGCTTATTCCGAAGAACACATATTTTTCGGAATCACTCTGGAACACATACGGAAGTGCACAGGCACATATATTTGCGTTTGACTTAAAATAGGAGGTTAGTTATGGATTTACAATACAATACGGACGTGCTTGTGGTTGGCGGAGGACCCGCCGGAATATGTGCGGCAATTTCTGCGGCACGTCAGGGCATGGACGTTATACTTGCGGAACGCTACGGAGCTGTCGGCGGTAATTTAACGCTCGGAAACGTAAGCCCGATATTGGGAAAGGTATCGTCAGGAACGATGTATGACGAAATCATTTCGCTTTTGGCTCAAAAACACGGCGATGAAGAAAAGATTGAAACACGAAACGGAAAGGAAATTCATATAGATTCCGAGGAAGCAAAGGGAATACTTGCAAAGCTGCTGTATGACAGCGGTGTAAAGGTTCTTTTGCAGACAGCCGCCGCAGATGTGATTAAAGAGGGCAATAAAATTACGGGCGTAATTTTTGCCGCACCTACGGGACTTACGGCAATCGGAGCAAAAAGAGTAATTGACGCAACGGGCGACGGACTTATAGCGTACCTTTGCGGCTGTGATTATAAAATCGGCAGAGACGGCGACGGACTTACCCAACCCGTAACGCTCGAATTTACGGTAAATAATGTAGACGAATCGAAAGCTATAATGTGTTTCGGCGGCAGTGACCCCGTAAGACTGCCGGACGGGAAAAAATATTCGGAATTTTGCAAAGAGTGTGAGGAAAGCGGTATACTTCCGAAAAACGTATCAATAGTACGTCTGCACAAGACATTTTATAAGGGAGAAAGAAATGTAAATGCAACGCAGTTAAACAACGTCGATACGCTAAACTCAGCGGAGTGCTTTAATGCCGAGGTAATACTCCGAAATCAGATTGAACAGGTTGTTGAATTTTTAAGAAAATACATATCGGGATATGAAAACTGTACAGTAAAAACCACAGCGTCCACCTTGGGCGTGCGTGAAACAAGGCGAATCATGGGAGAATATGTAATAAGCGACAGTGATGTCGAGAACGGAAATCATTATGATGACGCAGTTGTACATAACGCATGGTTTCTTATTGATATTCACAATCCGTCGGGCGGAGGTCAGGCAGAGGGACATTCACAGCCCGCCATTCCGTACGATATTCGTTACGGTGCGCTTGTACCGCTCAAAACCGATAATCTTCTGACATCGGGAAGATGTATTTCGGGAACGCACAGAGCGCACGCATCATACCGTGTAATGGCAATCTGTATGGCAACGGGCGAAGCCGCAGGAATTGCGGCGGCGCAAAGTATAAAGAAAGGTGTTACTCCCCGTGAACTGAATGTACAAGATGTGCGCTCTGCGCTCCGTCTTAAAGGCGTAAGCCTTGATTAAACACTAAAAAAACGCACCTGATGGCGTACAGTACGCCGAACGGTGCGTTTTGTGCGCAGTTCAAGGGCATTTCCCGATTGTCGCTTTGGCGCAGCATCAAATCTGTGACTTCCATTTAATCGAATTGCGTCTGCCAATTCGGGTCATTGTATGCCTTAAAGCACATTTCAATCTGCTCTCTGCTTGTTTTTTCCTTTGCAAGATTTTCGGGAAATTCCTCCAATGAAAAATATTTTATTTCGGTCGTTTCGATATTTTCCTTAAAGCCGCCGCCGACAAGCTCGCACAGCACAAACACCTTGCACACTCCGTATGCGTATATCGGCTCATTGTGCTTGTTTCTGTCCTGCACCGCTATAAGCCTTGAAGCCTTAACCTCAAGCCCCGTTTCCTCTCTGACCTCTTTAAGTGTGTTCGATTTAACCGATTCAAGCACATCGCACCAGCCGCCCGGCAGTGACCATGTTCCGTTATTTTCATGCACAAGCAAAATTTTACCGTCCTTAAAGATTGCCGCTCTCGTATCAAGCTTGGGAGTCTGATAACCCGTTTCATTGCAAAACAAGTCCTTAACCTTATCAAGCGGCATACCCGATTTTTCGCAAAGCATTTCTGCCGCAATTTCTCTTAATCTGTTATACCGTTCTATATCGTAAACATTGTCGGTATATGCAAGCCCCGACTGCGCAAGACTTTGTATTTCCACCGCCCATTTAAGCCATTTTTCCATAACAATCTCCGTTAAAAGAACTTTTTTATACTGTCATATAAAGCGTCTGCCCACAGACTGCAACCCTCCGCATTCGGGTGTCCGCCGTATTTTGCACAGTTCGGCTTATCCTCGGACAATCCCAGTACGGGGTTATTGTCAAACACCGCCAAAACCTTTGACGACAGCTCTGTTTTTATGTAATTATTGACATCGTTCCACATAACCGTATGTTCTTCGTCATAATCGAACGGCGGAACTGTCTGAAGTATGACTTTTGCGTTGCTTTTATTGAGTAAATCAACAATCCTTTCAAGGTTCTTTTTAAGCATTTCCGCTGATGAGCCTTGTAATATATCATTAACCCCGAAGCACACAAACACCAAATCCATATGCTTTGCCTTGAACAGCCATGAACCGTCCGACGCTGCGTCAGCCGCACGCCCATACCCGATTCCGATATTCCAGAACGAATAATTATCGCCGAGCTTTTGCGCAAGCTTACTGCACCAATGCTCATACGAATTAAATTCCGTTCCTATTCCCTGCGTTATGGAGTCACCCAAAAACGCAATGCGCATATCGGCTTTTTTATCGCAGCCAATCATAGACGGAATCGGAATTTGTTTTGAAAGCTGCCATTCGCCGTTAATTTGCTTAAACTCCGGAATAATACATTCCTCATGATACGGTATAACGTTCCCCGAAAATACAAGTTCAATGCAGATATATTCGTAATCATGCGAATCTATTGTTATCTCATCGGTCGAAAAAAATTCGCCCGGTGCGGCCGTTTTGCCTTCAGAGCCGTTAAACGTAAGCTCCTGCTTGTTATAAAGCTGCGGCATATTTTCTCCGTCAAAATCTCCGCATTGGTATACGTTCATTTCGTAAATATCCCAGCTGTCACAGATAAGATTGCAATGGCTAACCGAGCCGTCTGCAAAAGTGCTGTCGACAATATTTGAAAACAGAAATGAATAGTTATATTTTTTTCTGTCAAACAGCTTATAGAAAATACGTCCCGTCTGCTTTTCCCCGTCTGTTGAAAAGAAATGCTGCGGCGATGTGCCCGCTAAAGTATTTGATACATATTTATTAAAGTATTCCATAAAAGTCCTCCGAATATAAACGGCTGCCGCAGCAGCCGTATAATCTTATTTATCTATTGTAATGTCAACTCTTAATTCGTCCTGATTCCATTCAACCTTTTCGCCCAGTGATTCAACAATAAATCTCACGGGAACGAACGTTCTGTCATTGACAACCTTTGCGGGAACATCAAGTTCAACAGGCTTGCTGTCAACAAATGCTGTAGGATTGTTAATCTGAACAACAACCGATGAGGTTGCCGCCGAGCCGTCCTCCGCCTTTGTTTCCTTTATTCCCAAAGCCGTAAGCGTTGACTGGTCCCATGTAATCGTCGCACCGCAAGCCTCAAAAATTGCACGCAGCGGAACAAGAGTTCTGTCATTTTCTATAAACGGCGCTGCGTCGAATGTCATCTTTTCACCGTTAAGGTAGACCGACGGTTCAGCCGCAAAAGCCGAAACGCTCATTGATAATACAGCCGCTGCCGCAGTCAAAAATGAAATAAGCTTTTTCATTTAAAATCATTCCTTTCAAAATTAGTTTTTAATAAAACTTAATAATATTATAACATAATTGTAATGATATTGCAAGCTTTTTTAATATTTTCCAATCACACCAATCTGATTGTTTTTATAATCTGATTTTCAATCGGCTTATCTTGATAATCCGTTTCCGCCTCGGCAATCTCGTCAACAACGTCCATGCCGTCCGTAACCATTCCGAAAGCCGCATACTGACCGTCAAGGTGCGGAGCGTCATCATGCATGATAAAGAACTGTGACGACGCACTGTTGGGGAACATCGTTCTTGCCATTGACAGTACGCCTCTTGTATGCTTCAAGTCATTTTTTACACCGTTTGAATCAAATTCGCCCTTTATCGCCGCCGCATCCTTATGCGAACCGTCGGCACTGTAGCCGCCGCCCTGAATCATAAAGCCCGGGATAACTCTGTGGAAAATCAGTCCGTCAAAGAAATTATCCTCAATCAAGCCGACAAAATTTTCAACTGTTATCGGTGCTGTTTCGGGGTAAAGCTCTGCGGAAATAACTCCGCCGTTTTCCATTTCTATTTCAATATTTATTTTCTCCATAATAATCTCCATTCCGCCGCCCTGTATCGGCAATTATAGTAATGAAAATCTCTTATCCGCAGGGCAAAGAATGATAAGAGATTATTATGCCCATGTGCGTTTCCGAACACAGTACGGAAAATTCCGCACGGACAATTCAATCCTGCGAAGACTGACGTGAAAGAAATTTTCACATCAGTTCTCCTGTTTCTCAACCGTTATACTTTTTATAACTATCGGATTTACGGGAACGTCCTCCATTCCCATACTGTCGACCGTTGTTGTCTCCGTATTTGCGATTTCGTCTATAACCTCAAGCCCCTCGGTAATTTTACCGAAAGCCGCATACTCGCCGTCAAGCGACGGATATTCATTGTGCATGATAAAGAACTGCGATGACGCACTGTCGGGCGCCGGTGTTCTTGCCATTGACAAAACGCCCTTGGTATGCTTCAGCGGATTTTCAAAGCCGTTCGAGTCAAACTCGCCCTTAATTGTCGCTGCCGGTTTTTCTTTCATATCCTTATCGTAGCCGCCGCCCTGAATCATAAATTCGGGTATAACCCTGTGGAAAATCAAGCCGTCATAAAAATTCTCATCGGCAAGCTTTTCAAAATTGGCAACGGTTTCGGGCGCAAGGTCGGGATAAATTTCGCCCTTCATGGTTTTTTCTTTGCCATTTATATCAACCGTAATTGTGATATAATCTTTTTTGGCGGTAAGCTCTTCAAGTGATTTTGTCTGCGCCTTTTCGGTTGCGGTTGCCGCAGGTACCGCTGTAGGCGCAGGCTCTTTTTCTCCGCAGGCGGCAAGCGAAAGCGCAAGCGCAACAGCGGAAACAACAGCCAAAAGCTTTTTAACTGACATAATATCAAATCCTTTCTGTTATTCGTCCAAATCTATATTTTCCTCCTCTGGGTCCTCCAATACAACATTTTCATCGTCCTCAGCCGCCTCGTTTTCAGGCTCAACCGCCGTTTCATCATCGTCACGCTCCGTCAGCGCCGTCGAAACAACGCTTACGCCCTCATTAAGGCGCATAAGTCTTACGCCCTGCGTATGTCTGCTGTAGGTGCTGATTTCGCTTGCGTGCATTCTGATAACGATACCCTCCGACGTAATCATCATAATATCGTCATTGTCCGTAACAGCCTCGGCGCATATAACCTTACCCGTTTTCTCGGTAATACGGTAAGTATACAGTCCCTTACCGCTTCTTGTTTGCAGACGGTATTCCGAAAATTCCGTCTTTTTGCCGTAGCCCTTTTCGGTAACGACAAGCAGTGACGCACCCTCGGTTACAGGTCCCGCACAAGCGCCGACAACATAATCGCCGCTGTTAAGCGTAATACCCTTAACGCCTCTTGTCGTTCTTCCCGTTGCCCTTACGTCCTTTTCTTTAAATCTGATAGCAAGTCCGTTATGCGTAATAAGCATAATTTCGCTGTCACCGTCAGTAAGATGAACGCAGATAAGCTCGTCCCCATCAACGATTTCGATTGCACGCAGACCGTTGTTTCTGATTCTCGAATAGTCCATTATATCCGTTTTTTTAACAAGTCCGTTGCGTGTTACAAACGTCAGATAATTTCCCTTTTCAAACTCGCGAATCGGAATCATTGCGTTTACCTTTTCGTCCGGTTCAAGCGGAAGAAGGTTGACTATCGCCGTACCCTTCGCCTGTCTTGCAGCCTCGGGAATCTGATAGCCTTTAAGCTTGTACACATATCCCCTTGTAGTAAAGAACAGTATGTTGTCATGAGTTGAGGTCGTGAACAGGTTCTCAACAAAATCCTCCTCACGAGTCGTCATGCCCATAATACCTCTGCCGCCTCGCTTTTGCGAACGGTATGTGTCAACCGGCATACGCTTTACATAGCCGTTATGCGTTATCGTAATTATGCAGTCCTCCTCGTCGATGAGGTCCTCCATGTCGATTTCGTCGAATACCATTTCAATATCGGTACGTCTGCTGTCGCCGTATTTGTTTTTAATTTCGATAAGGTCATCCTTAACGATTGCGAGAACTCTGCCTTCGTTTGCAAGAATATCCTCGAACTCGGCGATTTTCGCAACAAGCTCCTCGTACTCGTTTTCGATTTTTTCACGCTCCATACCTGTCAGACGTCCCAAAGGCATCTGAACGATTGCCGTAGCCTGAACGTCCGAAAGCTCAAATCTGATTGATAACTGCTCCTTTGCGTCGGGAATACTCTTTGACGCACGAATAATTCTTACAACCTCGTCAACGTTGTCTATAACGATTCTGTAACCTTCAAGCAAATGCGCTCTTTCCTGCGCCTTTCTCAAATCGTATGCCGTACGGCGTCTTATAACGTCCTCTTGGTGAGCGACGTAATAATCTATCATTTCACGCAGGTTCAAAATTTTCGGCTGTTTATCGACAAGCGCAAGCAGAATAACGCCGAAAGTGTCCTGCATCTGTGTAAATTTATAAAGATTGTTGAGCACGACATTCGGATTTGCGTCACGCTTTAAATCTATAATAAGATTGATTTCCTCGGCGGATTCGTCCCTTACCTCGGCAATTCCGTCAATCTTTCCGTCACGGCGCAGTTCGTCTATATGGCGCTCAAGCCGTGCCTTATTGACCTGATACGGCAGCTCCGAAACAACAATTCTGTTTTTGCCCTTATATTCCTCAATTTCAGCCTTTGCACGAAGTATTATACGTCCCCGTCCCGTAGTATATGCGTGGCGGATTCCGCTCTTGCCCATGATAACTCCGCCCGTCGGGAAGTCGGGACCCGGAATGTAGTTCATCAGCTCGTCAATCGTAATCATCGGGTCGTCAATGACTGCGATTATACCGTCTATGACCTCCGTCAGATTATGCGGCGGAATATTTGTAGCCATTCCGACTGCGATACCCGACGAACCGTTTACAAGAAGATTCGGAAACCTTGACGGCAATACATCGGGTTCTTTAAGCTTATCATCGAAATTCGGAACAAAATCAACCGTTTCCTTTTCGATGTCGGAAAGCATCAAAGCCGAAATCTTAGCCATTTTCGCCTCTGTATAACGGTAAGCGGCGGCAGGGTCTCCGTCTATCGAACCGAAGTTACCCTTGCCCTGAACAAGCGGATACCTCAGCGAGAAATCCTGTGCCAGACGAACAAGTGCGTCATAAACCGATGCATCGCCGTGGGGGTGATATTTACCGAGCACGTCTCCGACCGTAGTCGCAGACTTACGGAAGTCGTTCTCATACAATAGATTTGATTCGTACATATCATAAAGAATACGTCTGTGAACGGGTTTCATTCCGTCACGCACATCGGGAAGTGCACGGCTGACGATAACGCTCATCGCATAGTTTATATATGAATTTTTCATTTCGCTGTTGAGGTCAACGTCAATAATTTTCTGATTTTCTATTGCCTCCATATTCAGCTCAAGTTCTTTTTTCTTAGCCATAAAAATATCAATAGCCTTTCTGCCCGAAAAATAGATTTTTCTCCCGCTTACGGGCCTGCCGCAGGATTTCGTTCAAATATAACTGTAATAGTATAATTATACCACAAAAGCGCTCAAAATGCAAGCATTTACGGCGCTTTTTATGTAAAATTTTCTCATATCAGCGTGCAGCAAACACAATTCTGTCGGCGGTCGGCTCGGGTCTCGAAAAGCTCATGTACCCGTACACGTCAACCAGATTAAAGCCCGCACGTTTAAGCATAACCGTTATTTCCTCCTCGCTCCACGCACGCTGCAAATGCCGTTCCTCAAAACGATCGTAGCCGTGAGAACCCTTGACGAAAAAGTCAAGCATCATATCCGACAGATTTCGGTTTTTGATATATCTGTTCCGCCACGAATAAAAAATATCCCTGTCGGAATGAATGAACGTGTTATTGCCTATTATCGTTTCAAGCTTATATTTTGAGCTTATGTCAAAAATCAGAACCCCGTCCGTATCGAGAAAGCAGTTTTTTATTTTCCAAAACGCTTTTTCAAGCGACTTCGGCGATATTATATAGTTAAATCCGTCTATCATGCACAGAATCGCACCCATAGAGCCGTACAAGTCAAGCCTTTGAACAGACTGTTCAAGATAGAGAATATCAAGCCCCGCACTTTTTTCACGCGCGATATTAAGCATTTCAAAGGAGCAGTCCGCACCCGTCATGTTATATCCCCGCTTTGCAAGGGGAATTGTTATGTTTCCCGTACCGCACGCAAGGTCGCACACCAAATCGGGGCTTATATCGTAAACGCCGAAAAGGTTTTCGATGTAGTCGGCGTATTTTTCATAGTCAATATCACTGCACATAAGACGGTCATAGACTTTCGCAAAATCGGAATACGCATTCATATTGAGCCGTTCTCCTTCATTCTGTCTATAACAAGATTATACCCGTTTTCGCCGTATTGAATACAGCGGTTTACCCTGCTTATCGTAGCGGTTGACGCTCCCGTTTTTGCGGCAATATCGTTATAAACGTGCTTATCCTTTAACATCATTGCGACCTCAAGCCGCTGCGACAGCGATTTGATTTCGGATATGGTGCATAAATCGGTAAAAAAGCTGTAGCACTCGTCAATGCTTTTCAGCTGTAAAACCGCCTCAAACAGTGCGTCCGTTTCTTTATTTTTTAATTTATCCATAAAGACATTCCTTTCTCAGTACCGTATAATTATATTATAACACTTTAACGTGTGAAAGTAAAGAAGAATTTGACGAATTGAGTGAAATATGTTATAATTTTAATCAAAGGAGCTGACAGGCATGAAAAAACTATGTATATTTGATTTGGACGGAACACTTACGGACACGATAACGGCAATCGCACATTTCGGAAATATAGGCTTAAGGGCGGTAAATCTTGCCCCCATAGAAAAGGATAAATACAAATATTTCGCAGGCGACGGACGTGTAAAGCTGATACACAGAATGCTGGATTTTTACAGTGCCGATACCGAGGAGAACTACAATAAGGCAAGCGCCGCATATGACAGCGCATATGAATCCGACCCGATGTATAAAACAGACGCATTTGACGGCATGAAAGAAACGCTCACGGCGCTCAGAGAAATCGGCGTACATATTGCCGTATGCTCAAACAAGCCGCACAATGTTGTGTGCGATGTCGTAAAGTCTGTTTTCGGAGATATACCCGATATAGTAAAGGGAATCGAGGAGGGCGATATAATAAAGCCCGACCCGTCAAACACGCTTAAAATTATAGAAAAAATCGGCGCTGACAAAAAGGACTGCCTTTTCATCGGCGACACAAATATTGATATACACACGGGCAAAAACGCAGGCATTGATACGGTCGGCGTGCTGTGGGGCTTCCGTGACAGAGCGGAGCTTGAAGAAGCGGGAGCGGATTATATAATATCAAAACCGCAGGAATTAATAAATATAGTAAATGAACAGAACCAGTAAAAACGGACAATAGAAAAAAAGAGCCTCCTATGGTATAATGAAAATAAAACCATAGGGG